>JABMQA010000311.1 GCA_013203545.1 Bacteroidota bacterium | reverse complement strand
TTTATGTTCAAGGCTTTCCAGGCCAAAGTTCACCAAAAGACCCAACTTGAAATCTGTTGATATAAACATCATTAACATTAATGACTTTTTATGAGCCTATTTCCCTACTTCTCCCTTAAAACCTCAACCCATTGTCCTTTTATATGTGAATAGATGGCGTTGTCGTACATGGCTTCGCAACTCACTGCAGGAAGATAGAACCTACCTCCGTATGATGCGTGTAGCAATACGTGGTATGTGTGTGACTTATTTGGATTAAGATCGAAAAAAGTATAAACCCTGTCGTCACGGATATCCCGGTATGTGTACTGACTCTCCTTTTTAACCGGCTCCTGATCGTTTAAGCGCATGTTGATAATTTCCCATCCGGATGGAAATACCTGGCTCAATGCCATGTTGTCGTAAATCCCCAGGTTACCGGGATTGGTAATGGTAACCATTGCCGAAAAATCGGTACCCTGGGCAAGATTGGAAACATTGATAGAATTACCGGAGAGGTCCATGTATTTGATGTTGAGGTTCAGGTTTTTCGACTGGCTTTCTTCCATTCCCGACAAGGGTTGTCCGGTAAGGGTTTTGGTTATGAACAGCACACCGGTACCATCGTTATGTAATCTAACCTGTTGCCCGGTTTGCACCGACGGCTCCAGTTGTATCTGGTAAATTGACGACCAGGCCCTGACCGTTTCATCCTTTCCGCTTGTATTGTAAGTGAATTCAAGCTTGTTATCTGTTTGGAAGTTGCCGGCAAACCTTGCGATGGCATATAAACTAAAGGCAGCCGTTTGCGTGCTTAAGTAGGATGTCTCCATCATCTTTGTCATTTTCTGAAGCAATTGGAAAGCCTCATCCTTCCTGTCCATCAACACCAATGTTTCGAGGATCATAGCCATATCACGCAGGGAAGACCCAAATGTTGGCCCCGGACGGTCATAAACATCAATAAAAGTGTAATCTTCATTTTTGGTGAGTTCTCTGGCGGCTTCCGGTTTTCCAGCCAACTGGTAGGCTGCAGCAAGTCTCCATCGCGATGAGGGATCCAGGTTGTGGTACTCGCGCAGCCTGTTCATGGCCCCCATGTTGGGCTGTCCGGCCAGAGCAAGGGTGTACAACCTGTACGCCTGTGTGAAATTGTAATATCTTTTATTGTACTCCTGGCTCCGGTCGAAATCAGAAGCTGCTTTGTATTGCCAGTCAATCCAGTCTGTTTTAAACTGATAGGGCACCAGATATCCTTTTTGTTCAGCCAGCAGGAAAAAATGGCCGGCATATATCGAACCCCAGTCCGAAATGTAATTACCACCCGGCCAGTATGAAAGCGACCCGTCATAACGCTGGTACCGTGTGAGTTTTTTAATCGCCGCCCTGATATTTCTGTTAATCTGAACCAATTTACTATCATCAAGATCCACAAGGACATCAAGGTATAATTGTGGGAATACAGATGAAGTAACCTGTTCTACACATCCATATGGGTAGCGGATAAGGGATCCGAGATGCTTTTCAAGGTTGAAAGGCGGTAATCCTGAAACCTCAATCACACCATTGTTTGTCCCGGTCATCCCAAAGAAACTAACCGGAATTGTTTTTTCTTCACCTTCTTTCAGTATATAAGATTCAGTTTGTGAGATAACGGGATTTGGATTTCTGACATTCAGTTCCACCTTTGCTGTGGAGACTTCCCCGCCCGACGTGGCCGTTACCAGGATCTCACCAATACCCACCATTTCTTTGGCCTTAATCCTGAAGAAAACCATCTGGTCACCCGGTTCAGTGAATGAAAGCGTCTGCCTGTTTTCTCCTGAAATTTCCAGACCACCATCAACAGAAAGGTTGACATCGACGTCTTTAATTTTATCGGACATTACAAAAACACTCACAGGCAGGTCAAAGGATTCTCCCGAACCAATAACCCGGGGTGCTGTTGGTAAAATCATCACCGGCTGGCGCACAAATGCGTTGGCCTCGGCGGCACCCCATGCCCCGTCGTTTCCGGCAATTACCATGGCACGAACCGATCCGACATAATTTTCCATATATATTTCATGGGTTGCACGTTGGCCTTTTTCCAGGCTGAAGGGCCCCAAAAAGGTTACCACCGGTTTAAACCGGTTTGCCTTTTTATCCTTCTGATCCCCACTTTCCTCATCACCACCAATGGCAAGCACTTTCTGTAACCTGCCACCGTAAGCGCCCAGCACCTCATCGAACAGATCCCATGTTTTAATCCCCAGCGCCTCCCTGGCAAAAAATCTTGACCACGGATCAGGTGTCTTAAACCGTGTAATACTAAGTAATCCTTCATCAACAACGGCAATTGTATAGGTCATGGCCCGGCCATTTTTCTCGGATATTTTAATTTGATAATCCGTTTTTGGCCTGATCTCTTCCGGAATAATAATTTGCGGTTCCAGTATCGATACCGGATCTTCAACCATTATGGGGATAACACCAAACATTCGCAGCGGCATATCGTTGGCGGTTTGGGCATGAGGTTGGAGCATGGTTACCCAGGCGTAAACATTGGGGGCCATTTCACCGGTAACTTCGAAACTAACCTGGGTTTCCCCTTTGTTACAATCCACCCACCAGTTTTTTAATGTTTGGTTTGCTGATTCAATCGTCACCAGGGCGCGTGAGCCTTCGGAGGTAGGGATATTCAGGGTAGCGATATCGCCGGGATTATATTTTTCCTTATCGGACGAGAAACTCAGCATGGAAGCTCCGGCAGGATTTGAGCGGTCGCTCCGGTTTCTGTAGTACGGCCAGTCGATATATACAGGCATCCCTGCGCTGTGTTTACCGGAAGGGTCCAGAATTTGAATGAAAAATCTACCCCAATCCGGATAATCAATTTTGAACCGAAGATCTGCTTTTCCCTCTTTTGTGGAAAATACTTTCTTCATGATCAACTCGGAGTTTTCCCCCCTGGTCCATGAGGCCATATTATCATCCCTGGAACTCCACCACCAGCGCCACGAAATTTTATAAATCCTGGCTTCCAACCCATCCAACGAAACCGGTTTACCATTTTTATCCACCGAAACCACTTTCACAATATGGTTTGTATCCGTCTCCAGCATCTTGCGGTACCCTCCTCCGTCCGGTACATACAACCCAACGAAATTGTTATAGGGCGCAAAGGGGGCTGAAAAAACATCGGTGCTGAAATCGCCACCTTTTTCAAACACCCTGGTATTGAAAACGGCTGTGAGCATTCCTGGCGCATTGTTGTTCACATTTAACCGGATGTTGAACTGAGCTTCACCATTTGCATCGAGTACACTGTTATAGAGCTCTTCTTCCACCGGCCAGAAATTTTTTGTCGGATCGGAAAAGGAATATTTTTCAAAACCTTCGAAGGTGTAATTTTTATTGATCAGTTTTAAATTCACTTGAGCCCTTAGCCCGGAAGCTTTCGCTCCATGAAGCCATTGCGATATTAAAAAACCCTTTTGTCCCTCATAATTTTTAGACAATATTTTGCGGTTAAATGTAAGGTCGATTTTTAACCTGTTGGGCTTGATGGTTTCTATCTTGAGTGTTTTATCGAATGTAGCGCCACCAACTGTTACCCGGGCCCTCCAGTTTCCTGTGGGCGCTTCCGGTTCAGTAATCACCTTAAATGTGTAAAAGCCTTCTATACCGGAGGTTTTTACCTGTCGCGAAACCTGTTGATTACGGGCATTGAAAACTTCGAGAACCACCGGATGCGCTTCAGGCAATTGGTGCTGTGAATCATCCATCAGGAAAGTGAGAAACAAAGTATCGCCGGGACGCCAAACACCTCTTTCGCCATAGATCATTCCTTTTATACCACTTTGGATTTTTTCACCGGACACATCAAAATTGCTCATCGACAATGAAGAGCCATCGTCCAGCCTTAACCATGATTGCTGACCGCTATGTTCGGCAAGTAAAAGGTATGGAATCTGATCGAGGCTTATCTTTGCAAAACCATCCGACCCCGTAAAACCGGTACCCAGCAGTTGCTGTTGCAAATTATAAAAATCGACACGGGCACCCGAAACGGGTATTGTAGTGATCAAGTCAGTAACTGCTACGGTATAGTTTAAATTGTCGGCCGACTTGGCTATCAGGCCCAGGTTTGAAGCTGCAAGGTTTCGTTCTGGAAAACGGTCGCTTATATAATAACTTGGGGTACACGGATTATCC
>JABMQA010000310.1 GCA_013203545.1 Bacteroidota bacterium | reverse complement strand
GCAAGGGATCATCCACCTGATGGAAAATGTGCATTTCAACTATATCAGGATCCATTGTTCCCCACCAATTATTTTGGGCCATGATGGGGTCGGGGGTGTCATTGTAAAGGTCATATATTTCTCCGCCATTGCCGTTGTCGTACAGTTGATTCATTCCCGGATTTGCCGGTTCACCGGTGATATCGCCAAGGTTGGGTTGTGCGTTGGCCTGGATGGTGATGCCCCACAGGTTGCCCGTAATTGTATTTCCGGTCAGGATGGAATGGTTGGATGCCCCACCCCAGAAATTGATACCACTTCCACCTTGCATGGGTAAATTCTGTGTATTATTATCCAATATCTGGTTGTACCTGATTACACTTCCAATATCGAACCCATAGGCGGTTATCCCATAGCGGTTGTCTTGTATTACGTTGTTCTCGATCCTTGCTTCCAGTATGCCGCCGGCGAGGGTAGTGATGGCAATCCCTCCCACCCTGATCAATTCCGGGTCGCCAATAATCTGGCAATTGATAATTCTGATGCTGTCGACACCAGATGTCCCCAGGTTAATCTGAGGCATATTGGTGTTAGAGTTAGTGTTTCTGAAAATGTTACAGTTAATGATCTGAGGGGAGGAGGCAGAATTCGCCCCAGAAAGAACTGCCGGGCCAGCATTATCCAAAAATTCACAGTTGTCTATTACGGGCCTACTCTGGTATAAATCTATTGTGCCTGTACATTGTCCCTGGTTAAAAGCAGAAAAATGGCAATTTAAAAATATAACATCCGATTCAACCAGCTTAATGCCACCGGCAGTGGATATAATAAAGTTTTTCAACAGGGACCCCGGGCTGTTGTCAAACCTGAACCCTTGAAAATACTGATCAATTTCGTATGTTGTAAAAGTAATTTGATCCAGATCCGGTATCTGTGTTAGCAGTGTTCCTTCCACGGTAATTAAAATATCCTGATGGACAGACACAATTGTAGTAGCCGTAAATAAAAGTGTATCGCTGGCTGAAATAATCAACTCAGTCATTATTTCAAATACTGATGGTTCTGTAGAAATAACTGCTCCACCGGAATTTGCAACAAGATCATCCATAGTCCAGTTAACGCCGGTTCCGGGGGTTGAATATTGAGCGCTGAGGCAAAGGGAGACCGACATCAGAAGTAGTAAGTTATATAGCTTTTTCATTAATTTAAAAATTTGTTTGTAATTCAAATAGCAAAGATAACGCTATTAGCGAAAGTAATCATGGGAGGAGAAAGTATAAATCTTTTGCCCATTATTGTTTCTAATTGCGGTTCTCCTTCTTCATCCTTTTACTACATTTGCATCTTCAATTTAAATGGTTTTTAACTGCATAAAATGAGCGAACTCATCAAGCACGAATGTGGCATAGCGCTATTAAGGCTTCTAAAGCCCATCGAATATTATTTGGCAAAATACGGAAATGGTTTTTATGCATTAAACAAAATGCACCTGATGATGCAGAAGCAGCACAACAGGGGGCAGGATGGTGCCGGCATTGCAAATATTAAACTTGATGTTGAGCCGGGAGTGAGATATATTAACCGGATACGTTCTAACTCATCGACACCAATTATAGATGTCTTCGACAGGATATACAAACAATTTCAAAGCCTTGAAAAAGACCGGCCGGAGTTGCTTAGAGACGTTAACTGGCTGAAGAATAACAAAGAGTTTACGGGTGAATTGTACCTGGGGCATCTTAGATACGGTACCTTTGGAGGACACTCCGTTGAAAACCTGCACCCGGTCATGCGGGAAAGCAACTGGATTACAAAAAACCTGGTGCTTGCCGGAAATTTTAACATGACCAATGTGGAGGAACTTTTCGGACACCTTGTCGAAATCGGACAATATCCTGTTGAAACCACCGATACCATCACCATTCTTGAGAAAATCGGCCATTTTCTTGATGAGGAGAACGAAGTTCAATATCAAAAATACAAGAAACAGGGTTTGGTCAAACGCGAGATTTCTGATAGGATTGCAAAGGATCTCGATATCAGGGAGGTAATTGTAAAAGCCGCAAAACATTGGGATGGAGGGTATGCTATTGCCGGATTGCTTGGCCATGGAGACGCTTTCGTCATGCGGGATCCCTCCGGCATAAGGCCGGCATTTTATTATTGTGACGATGAAATTGCAGTTGCTGCCTCCGAAAGACCCGTCATTCAAACTGCATTTAATATTAAGGCGGATAAGGTGAAAGAGTTGCAGCCTGGGCATGTGCTCATCATTAAAAAAGATGGTACAATACGGGAATTGGCATTCACCCAACCCCTTCCACTTAAAGCGTGTTCGTTCGAAAGGATTTATTTTTCACGCGGGACCGATAAGGATATTTATAAAGAGCGCAAGAAGCTGGGTAAATTATTGGTACCGTCCATTTTAAAGTCAATCAACTATGATTTGGAAAACACTGTTTTTTCCTATATTCCAAACACCGCTGCCGTTGCTTTCAAGGGTTTGATTGAAGAACTTAATAACTTTTGTAACCAGATAAAGGCTGAGCGGATCGTAGAACTTGGTAAAAATATAAGCCCTGAACATTTAACTGAAATTTTATCCTTTTCTCCAAGGGTGGAAGACATTGCCGTAAAAGATATTAAACTCAGGACATTTATTTCAAAGGACACTGGCAGAAATGACCTGGTTGGCCATGTTTATGATATTACCTACGGCGTTATTCGTGAAGGTATAGATAGCCTGGTGGTTATTGATGATTCGATTGTGAGGGGCACTACACTTAAGCAAAGCATAATTCAAATTCTTGACCGCCTGGGCCCGAAAAAAATAGTCATTGCCTCCTCCGCACCTCAAATCAGGTATCCGGATTGTTATGGAATTGATATGGCAAAATTGAATGATTTCATTGCATTCAGAGCGGCAATTGAATTGTTGAAAGAGAAGAATCTGGCTAACATCATCAATGAGGTATATAAAAAATCGGTTGCACAAAAAGATCTCCCCAAAGAGGAAATTGTTAACCATGTTAAAGATATTTACAAACCATTTACTGCCGCGCAATTATCCGAAAAAATCGCCTCCATTGTTACACCACCAAACATTAATGCAAGTGTGGAAATTATTTACCAGTCAATTGAGGATATGCATACAGCTATCCCAAATCATAAGGGGGACTGGTATTTTACCGGCAATTATCCAACCCCGGGTGGGAACAGGGTGGTGAATAAAGCATTTATCAATTACGTTGAAAACAGGAATGAGCGTGCTTATTAGATGCTTAAATTCCAAAACTAACCTTACGCCAGACTTCTCCGACAGTTTGCGAATTGGCACAGGTTGGAAAGTTCAGGTTGGAGGGTTGAGCCCACTCCGAAAAGTGTTTTTATGCCACAAAGACTCTAAGACTCTGTCTAAAAATGGGTGGAGAAATAAATAGCCCCGTCCTTCAGGTCGGGGAAAATGAAATTGTTCTATT
>JABMQA010000309.1 GCA_013203545.1 Bacteroidota bacterium | reverse complement strand
TATTTCATGCTGCTTTCAAATTGGGAAAATAAAAACCGTAATAATCTACTTCTAAACTTTGGGTTAGCTGCATGAACAATTAGCTATGATGAAGATTATGAGTTTTTCAGCAGACCCTACGTAATGGTTTCTTTGATTTATAGCCTAACCTTTGTAAGGTGAAATTTTATTCACTACTGTATTGCCAGCTGCAACAACTAATATTCAAAGTCATGAACAAAACTGAACTAAAAGGAAACTGGAATGAGCAAAAAGGTAAACTCAAACAGAAATTTGCATTCCTTACTGAAAATGACCTAATGTTTGAAGAAGGTAAACAAGAGGAAATGTATGGTAAACTGCAAATTAAGTTGGGCAAAACCAAAGAAGAATTGCACAAAATCATTAATGGACTTTAACAACCATTTTAATCTAATGCCGCACTGCTATCAATTAAGAGAAAATAAATTACGGCAGCATACAAAACACACAAACCTGTCTAAGGACATTGATTTAACTGTGTATTCAATGTGAAATAGTGTAGTTTAGCAAGAGGGAATCTCGAAATTCCTTATCAGCCCATCTTTGAGTACCCAAAATTGCAGCTATTGCTAATTCAAGAGAAATAAATAAAATAATTAACAAATTAATATTCAAACATATGAAAAATTCAATTTTATTCCTGGCGAGCATCCTTTTACTGACTGTAACAATGCTTTCAGGTTGTCAATCATCAGCCACAAAAGTGGAAAATGCAGAAGATAAAGTACTGGAAGCCAAAAAGGATTTGGCTGATTCAGAAAGAGACTTGTACCAGACCAAACTGGATACTATTACTAACTATGAGCAATTCAAAAAAGAAGCTGAAAAGATAATCATTGTTCAGGGGAAAAACATTGCTGAATTTAAATCCAGCATAGCCATAAAAAAAGAGGAAGCAAAAACTGAGCTTGATAAAAAGCTGGTTGAGTTGGAAAACAAAAATAACGAATTAAAAAAGAAACTTGCTGACTTTAAAGATGATGGCAAATACACTTGGATAACTTTTAAAAATGAGTTTAATCACGACATGAATGAATTGGATAAAGCTTTTAAAGATTTAACAGTTGATAATGTAAAATGAACATTTGATATTATCAAATAAAAAATAGATACAAATTATTTAATATGAAAATCTCCAAGAAAAAACTGGGTATCTGGATGGATCATACCATCGCTCACATAATAGAAATAAAAAATAATCGAATTACATCAAATACAATAGAATCCCTCTCTTTGCAAGGCGAAAAACAAAACTTTGGCAAAGATGAAAGTCTGAAATATAATACTGAGCAGGATCAGCTTTCAGAATTTTTCAAAAGGCTAAGTGCTGTTATAAAGGACTATTCAGCAGTAATACTATTTGGGCCAACCAATGCTAAAACAGAGTTGTATAACTTATTAAAAGAGGACAGTCATTTTAATAACATTAAGATTGACATTGAAACAACTGACAATTTGACGAAAAAGCAGATGCATGCTTTTGTAAAAGAACATTTTGAAAACATTGGCTGACCACAAAAAACTTGGATGAACTCGGTAGAGCTTTAAAGGGTTTTGTGACTAAGTCTATGTAGATAATTGGTTGTGTTTTATTAAAGTGGGGTTGTTGACGCACCAGAAGTAGCATTCCTCAGCGCATTCAACAATGCCAATAAGGTTTTATACCGCTTCTATTGTAAAATGTAAAAATGATGGCGGCATATCTTCGGCTATGATTGAATTTTGAAATGCAAATTCAATCAGCCTCAGTATATTAGTCATTTTTTTTACGGAGAGGAGGATCAAATCATGTTTGATAACACTGATACAGAAATATGGACTCTTGATGATGGAAAAAAGATAACACTTCGCCATATAGAACATGGCGATGCTATGATAGAACAGAAATTCGTACGTAAACTTTCAGTCCGGTCACGCTACCTGCGATTTCACGGATCAATCAAAGAACTAAATGAAAAGGAACTGGAAACATTTACGAATCCCGACCCGTTCAACGAAGAAGCCCTGATTATTCTACATAAAGGAGAAATAAATGAAGAAGAAATCGGCGTTGCACGATTCATAATTGATTCGGATGGAAAGAGCTGCGAATTTGCAATTGTCGTTGCTGATGAATGGCAAAACCGCGGGCTCGGCGCAAGACTTATGAAAGTGTTGATAAGTCATGCTCAAGCACGCGGTATAAAACGAATCCATGGCTCCGTAATCAAAAGTAACCCGGGTATGCTCCAGTTTGTCAAGGGATTGGGTTTTGAAGAAACAACCGACCCTGACGATTCCTCGGTTATGCTGGTTACAAAATATCTGAGCGATTAGGAAGGATATTTATGTTTTGATACGTAAGTTGGAAAATTATTTAATCAAGATCATTTTCATTGTCTCAGCTTTGTTTCCTGAGGATAATCTATAATAATAAATCCCTCCGGGGTAATCTGTCCCATCCCACACCACTTCATGTGTGCCAGGTGTCAGTTGCTCATTCATAAGTATTGCAACTTCACATCCAAGCAAATCATAGACTGATAAATTAACAAACGCTGAAGTTGCCATTTCAAATTTCAGAGTGGTTGTTTGATTAAACGGATTTGGGTAATTCTGTATCAGTTGAGCTACATTTGGCAATTCGTTGGTAGTGATTGAGGTAATTATTTCCAACAAAGGCCGGCTCCATGCACCACTGCCCCAGGTTCCGGCTATGAGATTCGTGCCCGAAACTGCCATGGCATTCACATCCGTAGTTGTCAGTCCTGAATTGACTTCAATCCAGTTATCGCCATTGTCGGTTGAAAGAAAGACACCGTCGTAAGAAGTACCTGCAAAGAGATTCGTGCCTGATACCACAATATCATTCACAAATGCCTGGATCAGGCAATCAATTCCTCAACTTTAACAAACGAACCTATTTAAAGTGTTCGGTCTAATTCGAACCTATATTACCATGACAAATGATGTTACCAATTTCTACAGCTGTCTGATAAATATTTATATAACCATCATAAACCAACCAATTATCATAAGTGATATCCAAACCACTATCAAGTCTCCGGATATTTGTAAAACTTTTTCCGGTTGTTCCGTCAACATTGCTCAGTAACTTTACGACAGGTCCACCACCCACCGATTCGATTGAACCCAGGTTAATTGTTGCCGGAAATACTTCACCAGCGATTGCGCCTGTAACTGTAATTGTGACCAGGGTATTTCCATTTACCCTTTTTTCAAACAATGCGGTTCCGGATACACCGAATGCCCCAATCGTATCCAATGTATAGGTAATATGGGTAGCAGTTATTACATTTCCACCTATATCCCCCTGTGCAAGAATTACATCCGGTTCACTGCTGCTGTTTTGGACTTTTATAAATCCATCGTATGCAATCAACTGGCTGTACGTCATTGTAGATACATCGGTTGAACTTGATCCGTTGGCATCAACAGGATTAAGGGTAGCAATAACTGCACCTCCTTCTGCTGCCGAATTCATGCATAAATCTGCCGGGTGTGTTCCCGAAGGAGCACCGTACAATTTTATATTTATGGTAGTTAAAGTGTTGCTGGTCTCAATGAAAGTGGCTGTACCTGATACACCAAGAACATCTTTTGCCTTAAGATTGTAACTTGTCTCTCTGGCAGGAGTATCATCTTTTTTACATCCACTTCCAGGTATGAGTAAAAATACCACAAAAACTATCGTTAATATGGTATATACGTTTCTTGTTTTCAGCATTTTATTTTGATATTTATTTCCCGCTTCTGGCAGGCCAGTTGTAAATAGATTTTTACTATGCAAAGTTCGTGTCAATCATGAGTAAATGTGTTACATAATTCAGGGAATTATTTGTATAATTCACAGGTTTTTGACTTAAACCGGTCACCCCATCCCCTACCCTTCAAAGTATTAATTTCTACCTGCCGAAATACGTTGCCTTTTCAAACGCACTATATACACTCCTGATGGCAGGTTAAAGGGTTGGCTGTACAATCCTTCACCGCTGATGGTACTGCTCTGTAACAAACGCCCAAGCATGTCGAACACCTGTAATAATGATTTGCCCTCCGGGATCATCAGGTACAAGTATCCTCCGGAAACATAAGTTTGTAAGGTTTCCAAAGCAGGTTGTTCACCAATACCAACTGCTCCAAAGCAAAGGAGGAATCGGTTGGGATTATCACCTTCTATTTCAGGCAATCTTGCCAAATCACCCATCACTATCATCCAAAAAAATGTGTGAATTATACAAATTTGATACAGAATTCTATAACAGTTCTGCCACATCAGAAGCTTAATTTTGTAAAAGCTTGTTTCATTGATTATCAATTTCTGAAACTATTCGGGCGGAAATGGGTTGACTGGTTCATTTATAAAATAATAAATAATAGAAAAATCAAATATTAAAAAAATTAAGTAATGAGAATATTAGTTGCCGGATTCATTGTATTTGCCTTATGGTCAATACCTTCGGCCTACATTTATGTATGTGAAATTCAAGGATTATGTGGTGAGCCCATTAGTCTCCAGGCAAATGCCCCATCTCCCGAAAGCAAAATGCTTAAAGACACACTAATTAGTGTCCGTCCATAAAGTCCATAAAAAACATATTCATAATTCCGAGATGTATTCAAAACGTCAATGTTTTTAGGATATTTGTTCAAATATA
>JABMQA010000308.1 GCA_013203545.1 Bacteroidota bacterium | reverse complement strand
TTATCCTACAGACATCTGTATCCTTCAGTGCTAAAATTTGCTCAACTAACATATAGGAGGCTATAAATGAAATTTTCTTTTATGAGTTTTTCGTGTCCTGAACTTAATCTGGACGAAATGATATCGGTTGCCAAAAAATATGGTTACAATGGCATAGAACCACGAATTAGTGCAAAACACAAACATGGAGTTGAAATGAATTCATCTAAATCATTCCGTGAAGAGTGTAAAGGAAAATCGAAAGAAAGTGGTATTGCATTTTCCTGCATTGCAACATCCTGTATCTACGCTAATCCTGAAACTAATAAGGAGATGATCAGTGACACATATAAATCAATTGATTTAGCAGCTGATGTTGGCGCTCCTATAATCCGGGTATTTGGTGGTGTAATTCCCGAAGGAATCACCAGAGAAGAAGCGATTGATCTTCTGGTTAAATCTATGGAATCTGTTGCTGATCATGCAGCAGAAAAGAACGTAACTGTTTGTGTAGAAACTCATGATCACTGGTGTAATCCCAAGCATCTCGCGGAGGTGATGAAGAGGGTAAATCACCCAGCAATTGCTGTTAACTGGGATATCATGCATCCTGTCCGTGTAGAAAAAGTGACAATGGATGAAGCATTCCAAGTATTTAAACCATGGATTAAGCATATTCACTTCCATGACGGAGTCACAAAGAAAGACGGCAAGTTGGTTATGGTCCCGATTGGCGAAGGTGATATTGACCACCAAATGGCCGTGCAGCTTTTAAAGGATAGCAATTACAATGGTTTTTTGAGCGGCGAATGGATTAAATGGGAACCTTATGAAACACATTTGCCGCGTGAACTGTCAATAATGAAGCAGTATGAAGTTGAAGATTAATTTTCTCAATCGCAGGAACTAAAATTTTGGAAGAGAATAATAGAGAAAGTTTATGGCTACAAGAACAGCAATTAAAAGTATGACATCCAGAGAACGTATTTTAAAAACACTTGACCATTCCGAACCTGATAAAATTCCTTATGATCTTTCAGGTACAACAGTAACTGCTATTACAAAAACAGCTTTCATAAATGCAATGAAATTGCGAAATCTCCCATGCGATTTTACAATGCATGATGACATACAACAAATTGTTGTTCCCTCAAAACAGGTTCTTGATTATTTGGATGTAGATACTGTAAGGTTAGGACCTCCGCGTGTTTACAATATTGAGGAAAAAGCAATCAAAAAGGGTAAAACAATAAGTTATCTGGATGAATGGGGTATAACATGGAGTATGAACACGGAGTCAGATTTTTATTTTAACGAAAACACTGCATATCCTCTTCAGAATGCAAAAACTATTGAGGATTTAAAATCATATGATTTCCCAAACCCTGATCATACAGTTGACTTTGGTATATTAAGAAAAGAACTTATTGTTATCCCCGATGATAAGGCGCTTGTGGTTGACCGAAATTGCGCAGGATTATTTGAGATGGCTTTCAGGATAAGAGGTTACGAAAATTTTTACATGGACCTGGCTACATCTGTCAAAATGGCTGAGTATTTAATTGATAAAATACTGGAAGTAAAAATGCGATACTGGGATAGAGTTCTTTCATTTGCAGGAAAGCGGGCAGATATTATTGCTGAATGCGACGACCTTGGGACGCAGCAAAGTTTATTGGTCTCACCTGATATGTATAGAGGAATTCTCAAGCCGAGACAAAAAAAGCTATTGTCTTTTATCAAATCAAAAGCTCCTCAAGCGAAAATTTTTTTTCATAGCTGTGGTGCAATATCAGAAATAATTCCTGACCTTATTGATGTAGGTGTAGATATATTAAATCCAGTGCAAACTAATGCTGTAGGTATGAATGCAGAAAATTTAAAAAAGGAATTCTCGAAAGATATTTGTTTCTGGGGAGGAGGAGTCAATACTCAGGAAACTCTACCTCATGGGACACCACAGCAGGTTAAGGACAATGTAAAAAAATCTGCCGAGATACTTGCTGAAGATGGAGGATATGTATTTTCTGCTATTCACAATATTCAGGCAGATGTCCCCGCGGAGAACTTTTGGGCAATGT
>JABMQA010000307.1 GCA_013203545.1 Bacteroidota bacterium | reverse complement strand
GCTTCACCACTTATTTCTGTTCTTTTTCGTTTGTCAACTGAGCGGAGTTGCCCTTTTTCAATTTTAGCATCCAATTTATCTTGTGTGTCCCAAGCCAAAGTATGCCAATTGTGAATGATGATTTTGCCCTGACGCAATTTATCCATCAATGAGGCTGGAACGATGTTGAATTCTTCGTAGTAGTTATCCTTGTTTGTGGGATACAAAACCTGTAAACGGCTTTTTACTGTTAATCCCGGAGCAACAACCAATGCATATTTACTGAAGCGAGCATCGGTTGGATTGGTAACTTTATTCAAAAAGTTCCATGCAATAATCATTGCCATGATGATGGTTTTTCCCGAACCTGTTGCCATTTTACTACACCATCGTTCAATTTCACCACCATCCCCTTTTATATCTATCCCAACTTTATCGGCTGCGGGAGCTTCGGCTAACCATATTAATGTTTCAATGGCTTCCAACTGACAAAAGAAAAACCTTCGGTCTTTTCTTTCTTCGGGATCTATCCAATGGTCTAATAATCTTTTGGTAATTCCCGTCACTCCTGGATAACCTGCTTCCCGCCATGCTTTAACTCTTGGGCGGATTTGATTTACTGTGTCAATTTCAATAAATATACCAGGGTCATCAAAGGCTTTTGAATTTGGAGTAGCCATGACATAACCTGCCGGGCGGCGGCCTTTTTTTATATAAAAATCACGATTCTCCCTCTCGTAAAACCAATGGTTTGTTGGTTCTTCATAAGGGCTATTTATGATAAGTTTATCTATTTTGTTTGCCATTTTAAAGTCAATTATTGAACTGTTCCAGTTTAGAAAAGGTTTTTTCTAAGCTTCTACTTCTTATCATAGCATTCTCTATGCTCCATTTATTGAGTACAAAATCCATTAGGCAACCATTATAATTTGGTCCTATGCTAGCATTTTCATTTATTGGAATAATGTCTTCTCTTATTCTGCGGATTCTTGACCTTCTTGCTAATTGGATCAGTGTTAGTTTCGGGTTGGCATCATTTTCTGGGTTAGTTGGGAAATTTGCCGTAGAAACCCTAAAAAATTCTGAAAGACCTACGGTGTCTGCTAATAACCAAGCCTCAACTTCTCTTACAGCAATCCTGAATATAAAATTTGGTTGTAAAGGAAAGTTTATCCAATCATCTTTTAAAGTTGGGGGACATTCATAATTGTCTAAATCAGTCAGCATAAAAAAGGGAGATACAATCGAAGCCTGATTAAAACCCCTAATATTTGATTTAAGGTATCCAAATCCATGGCCGGGATAGGCATTATGAATTGAATATTTATCACCAAAATGCATAAGCAACTTTGCCATTACTGCTTCACTCAAATCATCTTCGTAAACCAAGTTGATATAAATCATAACCTAAAACAAAGTAAGTTGGTTAATATTTTTAGGTTTGGTACGTGGTAGAATTGCTGCTGCCGGGCTCATTCCTCCTTCGAGCATGGCCTTAATCTCTGGAACTGATGATGCAGTGTTTACAACTGTCCCTTCAACTGAAGGCGAAAGTAGTAATATTTCATCTAGTGATATTCCTTTATCACTTAATAAATCCATACTATGAGTTGTGATTAGAACCTGCCTTTTTTTTGGTTTCTGAAGTTTATAAATTAAAGAAGGTATGCGAGAAACAATACCGCTGTTTAATGATAATTCAGGTTCTTCTAATAGTAATAAGCTATCACCCTCTTGCAAAGACCACAACAGGCCTATTAAACGCAAGGTCCCATCTGAAAATTGATCTTCTCTTTGCTTCCCTGCTTTAGGTCTCCAATGGTCATAAACTGCTTCTAAATGCGGTCTTCCATTCTCTTCTTTATAATCGAATTTATTGAATTGAGGTACAGCAATTTTCAGTGCGTTTTCAATTTTTTTTAACCACGCATTTCTTGTTTTCTCATTTACTTTAGAGATTCTTTCCAAAAAGCCTTTTCCGAACGGATCTCCAGGCAAATCAGGCCCGGTAAATGAATGAGGATGTTTTAGTAATTGAGGCAACAAATGAAGATAAACGGTACTTTCTAAATAACGTGCAACTTCTCTAAATTCTTTGTTTGCATTTATTTGCTCCAAATGGGTTTGAGTAAGTCTTTCTTTGTCCTTTTTGTCTTGTTGGTCGGGTCGGTTTAGAATCATTTTCTCACCACACCAAATTTTTTCATAGGTTAGAAAGGGCATTCTGTATCCTCTGACCTCTTGTTTTATTCCAATGGCATACCTCCAAAGAATTTCATCTGAATCAAACTCTGAAAGATGTATTTCCACCTCAACATCGGGGTGGGTTCGCGCTGCAAGGCATCGAATTTTAGAAATACCACCACGTTCTAAAACCGCTTTCTGTAATCCTCCACCTGGTTTTGCAATGTCTCTTAAGAAACGGAATACATCCAGAAAGTTTGATTTTCCCGAAGCATTTGGCCCAACCATAAAAACACGGCTTTTCAAAGGAACGTCTATTTCCTTGAAATTTTTCCAGTTTATTAATTTAATCCTAGATATGATCATATCTCTACATTTTTATTACCCTTAAACTCTCAATACCTCTATCGTCAATAATTTTGACCGCTATGGAATTGCCCGGTTCAAATTCCAATGATAACGTGCCTTTAAACGATTCTATTTTTTCTTCGTCAATGTCTGCTTTCAGATTTTTAGCCAATTTCGACCAGCCGTCATTTGCCCCTGCCATTGGGAAAAATACTTGCGAAGGAAATAAGGAGCGATTGTCGTAATTGGTATCAAGCATCCACATAGCAATGTTCTTTTTGCCGCCACTTTCAACATTTCCTGTTTTGGGGTTGTAATAATCAAAACCCATAACTTCAACCTTAACTTTGCCTTTTTCAAGTTTATGAACTTTTACATCGGGCTGACCAACCAACCAGAAACTTTCATTACTGCTGCGTTTCTTGCGTAAATCATCCGTTAGCATGTCGGCATTCATTTGTGCTTTGAGTAGTTGCATTCCTGCAATGGCTGGCGTGAGTTCATCAATGTCTTTGGCTGCTTCTTCATCAAACTGAAAAGCACAAAATAAAAGCATTTCAGGTTTGAATGCTCTTGCTTCCTGCCAGGCATTTTCAACCATGCGTTGTTCAAGTGGTGCATGTTCTGGACCAAAAACAACCAATACTTTTTTAGGCACATCTTCTTTTGTTTCTGCTTCTGCCTGTAAGTATTTAGTCCCTGCTAAAGGCTCAACTCTTGTGAATCGAATAATATTGCCACCTTTTGCACGTACTCCTGCTCTTAACAATTCATCCCGCCATTCGCTTTGGCGAAGAGTTTCACCTGTTCGAGAAATGGAAGTATCAGAACCGTTGTTATCGTTCTCTAAATCATCAAAACTCTTTGCATAAGGTGCAGGAACAGCTTCAACGGTGAAAGGTCCTGTAATTCGAGTCTTTTTATTTTCAACTTCGGGTTTATCAAGTAATGTTTCAAGTGGAGCAGGTTCATTATTTGCAATGCTTCCTAAAGTAATATGAGGTGCTTTTTTATATTCAAAACCGCTACCTACACCCTCTTTAATGTGAGCAAGTTTGTAATAATCAAAATTAGCAGTCATTAATCTTTGTTTAGCGAGCGTTATTGCAACTCTCGAAGTATCACAAGTCATCCAACGCCGCCCCCATTGTTCAGCGGCAAAGGCTGAAACGCCACTACCGCAAGTAATATCTAAAACTAAATCACCGGGGTCTGTTGCCATTAAAATACATCGCTTTAAAACTTCAGTATTTGTCTGTACGACATATTTTTTATTGTCAGCACCAACAGTATCATACCATGAAGCATTTAGAGTTGATATTGGATAATCGTCTAAAAATAATCTATAGTTAAGTAAATTACCTTTGGGTTGAAGTCTTTTTTCTTTTTTCAGAATATCCATACCATCTATCTTCGTACCATATCCGTTTTTAGGATGTTTATATATTCTCCCTTCAAATTCATAATCAAACATGCCTGAATCCATTTTTCCAGATGGTTCGAGCGATTTTAATCGAAATATTCTTGAGCCTTCAGGTAATCCAAAATTTGTTTCATGCTGTGATTTGTCCATTTGACAAGCATTCCCATCTTTATCAAGATACCATTTCCAATCTTGAGCACCTCTAACATCTTTAGAAACATATAATTGTCTATACTTTACATTTTCTTTATTTTTAGAGTAGTAAAGTATAAAATCATTCATTTGTTCTAGGAAAGTTGCACCAAATGGCATTGTCTTTTTCCTAAAAGGTATAAGTGCAATAAAATTTTGTGGCCCAAAAATTTCATCTAATAGCTCTTTAATATGATGAATGTTTTCATCACTAATTTGAATGAAAACACTTCCACTATCATCAAGTAATTCCCTTGCGAGTAATAATCTATCTCTCAAATAAGTTAAGTAAGAATGAATACCTAACTCCCAAGTATCACGGAAAGCTTTAATCATTTCAGGTTCGGCAGAAAGGTCATCATCCTTTCCATCAGTCACATCTTTTTTATTTACAAAAGGTTGAAAATTACTACCGTATCTGATACCGTAAGGTGGGTCGAAATAAACCATTTGTACTTTCCCTGCCATTCCTTCTTTTTCAAGCAGGGAATTCATTACCAAAAGACTGTCGCCAGCAATTAGCCGGTTTGTCCAACCTTCTTTATGTTTGTAAAAGTCAATGGCTTCCCTTAAAGGTTTATGTTCTACAAACAAACTCATCTGTCCACCATCATCTTTTTCTTTTTTTACAGTTTTAATGATTGTGTTCGGGTCAATGCGTTCGTGTACATGTAAACTTACAGTCGGAACTTCAAAACTGGTATGTTCTGCTTTTCCTGCCCATTGCAATTGCGGGTCAAGATGTGGGTCGTACTCGTAGGTTTTCTTTTCTCCTGTGTCCGGGTCGGTTGCTGGTGTTACAAGCCCTACAGGCGGGTTATTTGCACGCTCCTTGTCGGAGTGTTCGTACTGCTCAATATTTTTTTTGTTAGTTTTTTTTGCCATAATGTTGAGTGTAAAGCTTTGAGCTAAAATGAGAGAGAAAGACTTTAAGTGAAAATAACTTCAAGTGAATGTGTTAAAGAGATGCAAATCTAATCAATAATTCACAAAAGCAAGCCCAGCAATGACCAAAAAAAAGTCCCCTTTTCGGGGACTTTATGAATAATGCCTACATATTTCCCTCATCCGCAAAGGAATAATAAGCTTCAGAGGTAAGGATCAGGTGGTCAAGAAAGCAGATATCAAGGAAAGTCCCTGCAGATTTCAGTTTCCGGGTAAGCTTTTCATCCATGTCGGAAGGTTTTAGGTTGCCTGAAGGATGGTTGTGGCTTACGATGATGGATTGAGCGTTGACTTTCAGTGCCAGTTGGTAGATCACCTTTGGATCCGCAATGGTGCCGGTTGTTCCTCCAACGGCAACACGAGCTACACCAAGCAATGCATTTGCACGATTCAGAAACATGGCATAAAAGGATTCGATGTGGTCCATATTGTCGTCCCAGATCGCAGAAAAGATTTGGTAGCTGTCACCAGAGCAAGTGATTTTCGGCCTTTGGGAAGCCTTTACCTTGTTGTGGTAAGTGATTGCTACCTCTGAAATGTTTTGTGTGAATAACGAATAGTTCATGTAATGTGCCCCTGCCCTGGAGACTAATTTTGGCAACCGTCAGTGGACGGTCTGGTCTGGCCCGCCGGTTAATTGAAAATTTTGGGCAGGAATACACAGCTAAGCCAAATTCTAAGTCAAGGCTGCCGGTCATTTTGCGGTTCCATCAGGAGGCAAAATGACGGCACCCAAAGGATCGGAAACCATTTCGGCTGAAATCAAATCTTGAAATGGTTGGAGAGCCTTTACTTATGATATTTGGCTGGCTGTAAATATGCACAGAAATTGGAGATTGCCTTTTTTTTATTGTGCTGAACCCTGAAAACGATCATTTACGTTGTTGTTATTCAAAATGTATTTGACTGGTGTACGAGATCAGGGGGGGCCAGGTAAACATTTTGGGC
>JABMQA010000306.1 GCA_013203545.1 Bacteroidota bacterium | reverse complement strand
CTCACCATACATGCACCTACAGGATCCTGAGGTGTACACGCACCGGCAAACAAACGGCAATCCTTTGGTGTTTTAACGCCTTTGAGAATCTCCCCACAGATACAACCTTTGGGTTCCACAGTTTTCTCAATCTCTACTTCAATCATTTTATCTGCATCAAGGTGCCGGTATTTTTCACGCAATTTCAACCCGCTTTTATCAAGGATACCTAATCCGCGCCACCAGTCGGCTTTGAGTTCAAAAACATCGTACAATATTTGAAGCGCTTTATGGTTTCCTTCGGGTTTTACCGCCCTGCTATACTGTATCTCAACCTTCTGATCGCTGTTTTCGATTTGTTTAACCAACATCAATATGGATTGGAGTACATCAACAGGTTCAAACCCTGAAATAACACAGCCCAGTTTGTATTTCTCAGCGATATCACGGTACATATCCGATCCGATAATGGTACTTACGTGGCCAGGGCCAATATAACCATCTATCATAACCCCTTCATCGATCAGTGCAGCCATTGCAGGTGGCATTACTTTGTGGGAACTCAGAAGGAAAAAATTTCCAATCTTCTTCCTATCCGCCATTTGAATACCCGCTGCGCTGGCGGGGGCTGTGGTCTCAAAGCCAATTCCCAAAAAGACAACCCGCTTGTTTGTATTTTTTTCAGCAATTAAAAGTGCTTCCAAAACGGAATATACAACCCTGATATCAGCTCCTTGAGCTTTCGATTTGTCGAGGCTTGTGGATGAACCTGGAACCCTGATCAGATCTCGCCAAAAGTGGTGATGATGGTATCCGGTAGTTTTGACAGTGCAACCGCATGGTCGATAAACTGCCTGCTCGATACACAAACCGGGCAGCCCGGACCCGACAATAATTTGATGTTATCAGGCAACAGGGTAGGGATGCCAAACTTTTGGATGGCCATTGTATGACCACCACAAACCTCCATCAGGCGAATCTTGCGGGTCGAAATTTTCATGATCTCTTCAACGAGTTTCATAACAAGATCCCGATCCCTGTATTCATCGATGTACTTCATTAATTTATGTTTTTTCTTATTAAATCAAACTCAAATTTCAGGCTCCAAAAGTAGGTAAATAAAAGAAGGTGGAACATTACTGCCAAAATGGATTGTTGAATCTGCCAAGATTTCTATGGCGCATTTTTTGATCATTGGGGTCACAATTTTAATTCATGCATTATGATGTCATATCTGGTAATATTCGGGATATTTATGTTGCTGAGCTGGCTGGTACAGTCGCGGTTGCAATCGAAATTCAAAAAATACTCAAAAGTTCCAATGTCCGGCGGGTTGAGTGGTCGCGACATTGCTGAAATGATGCTGAAACAGAATGGCATCCATGGCGTACGGATTGGATCGGTAAAAGGTCAGCTTACCGATCACTACAATCCGGCGAATAAAACCATTAACCTTAGCCCGGAAGTGTACAGCGGAAGAAGTGTAATGTCGGCAGCAATTGCAGCTCACGAAACCGGACACGCCCTGCAGCACGCCAAATCATATGCATGGTTAAAAATGCGTTCAGCCCTTGTACCGGTAGTAAGCATCAGTTCAAAATGGGTGCAATGGATATTATTAGCAGGTATTTTGATGGTAAACGTTTTTCCTCAACTGCTGCTACTCGGTATTATCCTGTTTGCCATAACCACACTCTTCAGTTTCATTACTTTACCTGTGGAATTTGATGCATCCAACCGTGCCCTGTCCTGGCTTGACGGCAGCGGCGTTGTGAGCAGTCAACAGCATGATATGGCCAAAGACGGGCTTAAATGGGCCGCTATGACCTATGTGGTTGCTGCGCTGGCATCCCTCGCTACGCTGATGTATTATTTGATGATATTTCTGGGCAGAAGGAATTGAGGTAGAAATGTAATCTCGTTGAGATTGAATTTATTTTCCGGATTGATCCAAAGCAGTGTATTTTTTGACACCCTTGTTATTCGCTCCTTTGAGTAATTAATGTCATCGCCAAATTTCAGTATATGTTTGGTATATGTTTTTAACCCCGGATCATAGATGATGAGCATGGGATCGAATTTGGCCTTCATGATTTTAAGCTTGTGTTCGTTATACTCGTTGGCATTTTTAGGGTGATCATTGTATATCAGGATTACTTTTCCGGATTGCAAAAAAGCATCGAACCCGATAAAATCATTTTTATTGCGTGAAAACTGTTGCTTGGGAATCATCGCTGCCCCTCCCATTTGATCGTTCCTGTCAAAACTTAGGATAAACAATTCATTGGCATAGAAAACTGGTTTATTGTACATTTTACCATCATAATCGTGTATTAACAACATGCTTCGCCGAAAATATTCCATTACCATGAAAATATTCCCATCCTGATCGATACACAACTTTTGAGGTATAAGGTCCTTATATTTTGATTTGGATTCATGGGTTTTTGGATCCATCAGTTCAAGGGATTCATTGCTTAGTTCTGAAATGGTCTGCCGCAATAGGATGCCGGTTCCTGCATCGAAAATATAGTAAAAAATACCTTTTGGTATTTTATCATCCAAACCTGATTTGTATGTACCAAAAAACCCAATCTTATCTTCATCAAGTGGCAAGATCTGTGCTTTTTCGATCAACCCATCCTCCAGCTTAAATTCATACGATCGGTTATTATCAGTAAACAGACTGTATATGATAAGCTGATGGACTGATCTGTCCGGCATGTATGGGTTTCTGATTTCGATATGAAAAAAGACATGGCCTGTGGGGCCGTATTCCGGTTTCGAAAATTTATAATCCAGATGATCCCCCGGAAAGGAAACCAACCTGGTACCGGCATTGTTGAGCTTATCATCATAAATAATAAAATTGATACGTTCTGCCATATCCATTTCAGGAGGCGTCATCAGGCTGAATACGTAAAACTGCTGTTCATTCCCGTCGTTGATCCTGTGAAGCTCGAAGAAGTGAAAATCCTTGACCGAGGACATAACGTTGCTAATTATTCCCGGACTAATTATTTCGTTGATCACTTGCCCTTCAAGGTTTGTTTTCAAAAGAAATGCTTCGATATCTTCATCCGAAGTGGAATAGTACTTCGATAGGATGATGAACCCATCACTGAGTTTGAAAAAAGATACAGGGATCAACCTTCTGTATTTTGCCCCTCCCGGAAGCTTTAATTCTATTGATTTCCGGTGGTTAAGATCTTTTCCAAAAACCTCAACATAAACAGGATCACCACTGTTAAATTCCAGGTAAGATTTGTCTGTCAGTCGCAGAAAATAAAAGTTATCATCATCCCTGTCAAATAAAGTACTGATTTCGCCCTCAGTGGGTAAAAAGGGTTTTCCTGAATGCAGTTCGAACATATTTTGGGCATTAAGCCCTGGAATCAGGCACAGCAGAAAAACCGCAATAATAAAAGTGATTGTGGCCTTCATGGTCAAATATATTTGGTACAGTCGATCAGAAGCTGGAAATAATAACTACCAAACACCGGTAGATATTTCACGCCTTAAAAATACGAAAATGATTGAAACAAAAACCAATACCTACGCTTTTTTATTACTTGGAAGCTCAAGGCCATACCCGGAGACTTTATCCTCACGTCTTAGCAAAAGTGCAAAAACCAATCCTGCCAGCCCCAATGCTGCAAACATGATGATGGTTCCGGTATAGTCGAGCCTCACGGTACCTAAGGGGTTGGAAGCGTCAAGGATAATGCCTGCCAAAAGTGGGAATACCCATAAACCAATGTTTTGAATGGAAAACATCAGGCCATATGCCGTTCCGATCCTATTTTCTTTTACTATTTTGGCAACTGCCGGCCACATCGCCGCCGGTACCAGTGAGAATGCAATGCCCAGTATGACCATTAAAAGATACGGTGTAATATAGGTGAAAGCGAAGCATAGGTGAACCAATACAAGGAGTAATGAACCATATATCATCAGCGTGGCACTTTTGCCCCTTTTATCAACAAAAAGTCCAAACAATGGTGTAAAGATCGTGGTGCCGATGGGGAGAAATGCTGAAATATCGCCGGATTGCTCCAGGGAGAATCCGAATTTGTTCAGAAAAAAATCGGCTGAGAACGAGAGAAACGGAAATACGGCAGAGTAGAAGGTTACACACAGTGCTGTTACATATAAAAACGAACGGTTCATTAATAATTTTCCAAGATCTGAAATACGAAACATTTCGTCTTTTTTCAATAATTTTTCCTTGGTTATTGTTTGCCTGTCCAGTCGGTAATCCTGAAGCATATACACCATAAAAACAATAAGCCCGGCGCCCACAAGGAATGCAGCCAACCATATGGATGTTGTCCATCCGCCCGGGGCGTTGATGAGCCTGGGGGAAATAATAAAAGCCAGGGCGCTACCCCCTCTGGCCATGCCGATTTTTAGTCCGAAGGCCAGGGCAAGTTCTTTACCCTTAAACCATTTTACAATGATCTTACTGATGACAACGATGCTGGTCTCAGCGCCAAGCCCATATAGGAACCGGCCAAAGAGCATCATTTTTAATTCGGGTGAATAACCTGGAAGGAATGAAGACATAAATCCGTAAAACATTCCACCTTCCCTGTAATAATCGCTGGCACCATAGGCAGTAATGAAAGAACCAATGGCCATGAATAAAACGAATAGAAATCCGGTCCTGCGAATCCCGAGACGATCGAGGATAACACCACCAAGTACGGCCATCAGCAGGAATACATTGGGGACAGAGTACACGGATACAAACAGTCCGAAATCGGTCGAAGAAAATCCCAGCTCCTTTTCAAGTACGCTTTTCAGTGGCGACAATGCATCATAAAAATAGTAGTTGGTCGCCTGCACAAATCCGACAATGAACAAGATTGAGAAACGCAGCCAGGTTTTGTCCCTGAGGGTTCGGGTTGTTATCATTTTGATGTTTTTAAAAATCCCTGACAGGGTTTTCACGAAGGGATCCCTACTGCAAAAATCCTGTCAGGGTCAATTTCAATTCCAGTCAAAAATGGAATTTATAAATCGTTATTTTTCGATGTTTGGCATTTCAAGCCCATAACCTTTTTTCTTATCTTCAGCCTTCAGCAATAGGGCAACAATTATTGCCAGCAGGCCGGTGACAGCAAATATCATCATGGGCAGTGTATAATCATAGGTTGTTTTAGTTACACCATCAACAACATCACGAGAAATTATACAGTATTTTTCCAATACAATACCAATCAAAAATGGCATACCCATCAAACCCCAGTTCTGAACCCAGAATATCAGCGCATACGCAGTACCCAGTTGCCTTTCCGGAATAATCTTAGGAACCGATGGCCACATTGCTGATGGCACCAACGAGAACGTGATACCCAGGAAGAGAATTAATATGATGGCAAAGATGTAACTGTCAAGTATTGGAATGGCGAAAAATATGTGAACAATGAGTAGCATTATCGAACCAATTAGCATGATGGTAGCGCCCTTTCCTTTTCTATCGTAAAGGTTTCCAAAAAATGGTGTCAATATGATCGTGCCTAATGGAAGTAAACTTGGAATTGCGCCGGCAAAATCCTCACCAACACCATATTTGTTGATCATAAGGTCGGTGGCATAATATAAAAACGGGAATACGCCGGAATAAAACAATACACACAACAGCGCAATCAGCCAGAATCCTTTATTTTTCATGATGAAAAAGATATCGCTGACTTTAAACTCCTCTTCTTCGGAAAGTTCATCTTTAATCCCTTCAGATTTTTCAAGCTTCCTATCCATGAAAGTGTACCAGATGAAAGAAACAAAACCCGCAACCAGCAGCGCAAGGCCCAACATCATCGGTGCAGAAATATTCGGCATTCCGCCAACACCAAGGGCTTTAGCCATGGGAAGTGGGACTGCAAGGGCTATTGCCGTACCCATACGGGCTGTGGCCATTTCGAGTCCCATGGCCAGGGCAAGTTCCTTTCCTTTAAACCATTTTACTATTACCTTAGATACCGTAATTCCGGCCACCTCAACACCTACGCCAAAAATGGCGAATCCTATGGAACCAATGAGAATTTGCGTTTTAATACCAAAAATTTCACCCTCCATGGGGATCATTTGATCAATGGCAATATACTGGATTACTGTTCCAACAATCATAGTTAAACTGGCACCAATACCTGTAAATCTTACGCCCATTTTATCAAGGATAAGGCCACCGAATATCAGCATTAAAAAGAAAACATTAAACCAGCCGTATGCACTGTTCCAGGTACCGAAGTCAGCACTGTTCCAGCCCATGTATTCTTCGAGCATCGGCTTAAGGGGCGAAATCACATAATTGATGTAATAGCCGCATAGCATCATGAATGATACCACAGCCAGGGCACCCCACCTGGCACTTTTCGAATCGCGTAAAGATTTTCTAATTTGCTCCATAGTAATTTGAGTTAATATTTTTTATTAGCTGCCAAATGTAAAAAAAATCATCAAAACAGAAGTTATTTTTTTTGAAGTGTTGTCAACATCAATAAGCCTGAGTCAGGCGTTTGTATTATTTCGTACTTTTGCCCTGATAATTTGTTGTTCATAAAAACCCATCTACATTGAAAACATATTCATATTTCTTCGCCTTTTTAATTTCATTATTATCGTCATCACAGGTTTTTTGCCAGATCAGCTTTGGCGGAACACCACCAGGTATTAAATATTCCATCGGGATTTTCGATTATCCTACCATAAAATTGGAAGCACCAGATGTTACCAGTTTGCTGGAAGCGGATGCCTTTGATGACAAAAATGGTATGCCCATGAGGTTTGGCGTATCGCTTCCTGTGGAAATTGACCTTGCAAATGATGGCGCCTGGATAAAACTCCCTGGTGGCGGAGAGATGTGCAAGCTGGCCGTTCATGTAGATAATGCACAGGCCCTTACGGTATATTGCAGCACATTCGAAATTCCCAAAGGCGGTGAATTGTATTTGTATAACCATGACCAAAAACAGATCATCGGCTCACTTACCAACAGGACAAACCCCAAACAGCAGTCGTTTGCCATGGAAATGATACAGGGTGAAACCCTCACCTTTGAGTATTTTCAGCCAGCCGGATTGATTGTTAAACCAAGGGTTTTGGTAAGTGAAATTGGATATGCATACCGATCCGTTGAAAACTTCTTTAGATTGGGCGTTAAAGGAAACGCTGATACTTGCGAAGTAAATATAAATTGTCCGGAAGGGGAGGGCTGGCAGGATCAGAAAAACGGCGTGGCCAGAATCCTTGTAAAAACAAACTCCTCACAGGTGTGGTGTACCGGCTCGTTACTTAATAATACCCGACTTGATTATTCACCCTATTTTTTAACAGCCAATCACTGTGGCCCGGCGGCAACACCTCAAAACTACGACCAGTGGGTATTTTATTTTCAATATGAAAGCCCGGCCTGCGAAAATCCGGATACAACCATCCAGCCTACTAAATCTATGGTGGGTGCCACAAAAGTTGCAGCTATTGATGCCTTTACAGGATCGGATTTTAAGCTATTATTGTTAAACGAATCCGTACCCTCAACGTATCATCCGTTTTTTAATGGTTGGAGTGCGCAGGGGATTCCAGGTACAACCGGCGTTACCATCCACCATCCCCAGGGTGATTTAAAGAAGATCAGTACTTATACCAGTACTTTGATTTCAACAACATGGGATAGCGTTCCAAATACTCACTGGCGAGTGGTGTGGGCGCCTACGGTAACAAATTGGGGTGTGACAGAGGGTGGCTCCTCCGGGTGCCCTATTTTTGACAATAATTACCGCATAGTTGGTCATTTAACCGGTGGCCAGGCCAGTTGCCAGAGTCAGGCAAGTCCTGATTATTACGGGAAATTCTCTTATTCGTGGGATCAGGACCCGACTTCAAATGAAACAATGCTCAAGCCCTGGCTCGACCCGGATGATACCGGTGTGCAGGAACTGGACGGAATCTTTCTGGGGGTTGAAGAAATGCAGTTGCCCGGCGTATTGAATATTTATCCCAATCCTACTGATGGTGTTGTTTTTATTGATCTGAGTAAATTTTCTGCCAGGAATTGTGAATTGGTCGTACTTGATATCCTTGGTAAGGAAATTATCCGTAAAAATATCGACATGCAGGTTGAGGAATTAATCATGTTTGATCTTTCACACTTCCACAGCGGCGTGTACATCATTCAGGTGAATACGAATGATGGGGTGTTTATTGGTAAGGTGATGCGGTAGGAGGATTGGAATCATAGGTGTCCGGTTAATATTAAAAGATTCTTCGCAACGCACGGAATCTACATTTTTTCAGAACAAGCCTGAAAAAAACCACTTCATGGGAATATCCCTTCATGCAAAACAGACAACGCCAAT
>JABMQA010000305.1 GCA_013203545.1 Bacteroidota bacterium | reverse complement strand
TTTTCGCAGAATACCAAGGACCGGGTGTTCAACTTTTAATAGTCTGTAATAAATTTTTTCGGCCAAGCCGGTTTTTTCTTTTCTGGAGCCGGCCAGTTCTATTTTTACGGCAAAGCTTTCAATACGATCTTCGGGTAAGGATCCTCCGCCGGCCTGGCCTTCACTTTTAATAACAGAAGTTTTTACACCTTTAGTAAGTAATATTTTCTGAAAACCTGAAGCTTTTATTTCCAGTTCATCTGAACCCGCATTAAGCATTTTAAAGACGGGGCTTTTATCGAGCAGGCTTTTTTCGTCAAGGTATGCCAGGCAGATGGATTCGAGCATGGCAAGTGTAGTTTTCCCAACGCGAATGGCACGTGTCATGGGCTCTTTTTTCAAACGGGCAATTAAATCCTTACTCCCTGCAATGATGCCTGCCTGTGGCCCACCAAGCAACTTATCCCCTGAAAATGTTACCAGGTCAATTCCCCTGGCAAGCGTTGATTTAACATCGGGTTCGTTAGCCAGCATTTTTACCGAAGCTTTGCGAAGCAATCCCGATCCCATGTCATAAACAACCATCACGTTTTTCTGCCTTCCCAATGCTACCAGTTCATCCAGTGATGCCTCTTCAGAAAACCCGCGGATTACATAGTTGGAATGATGGGCTTTGAGTAGAATTGCAGTTGAAGGGTTGATTTCACGTTCGTAATCCTTTATCCTGGTTTTATTTGTCGTACCTACCTCCACCATCTCGCAACCGGATGCCGCCATGATATCCGGCAACCTGAAGGATCCGCCAATTTCTATCAGTTCACCACGTGAAATGATTACCTGACGGTTTTTCGCAAAAGCGCCCAATACCAGCATTACGGCAGCGGCATTGTTGTTTACAACCAGGATATCTTCGGCGCCCGTTAAAAACCTGAGCAATTCGGTAACATGCGTATGCCTCGATCCGCGTGTTGCCTTTTCAAGATCAAATTCAAGATTGTTGTAACTTCTTAAAACATCCCGAACATCATCAAGTAAAAGATCGCCAAACGGTGCACGGCCAAGGTTGGTATGAATAATCACACCTGAAGCATTAATAACAGGTTTAAGGTTTTTCTTAGCAAGATCTTCAATTTTCCCTTTTACAATTTCAACGAGTTTGTCCCTGGATGGCATTGCCAGACCAGATAAAACGCCTTGCCTGGTTTCGTCAATCGTCTGTTTAACAAAGAAAGCGACCACATCGAAAGCGAACCTTTCCTTTAGGGATTTTACCTCAGGATGGTTCATCAATACATCCACACCGGGGAGGTTTCGAAGGTTTGAAGATAATGCTTCGGTGTCCATTTATCTTAACAATTTGGTGAGGTAAAAAAAGCAGAGAGAGCAGGAATCGGACCTGCCACAGCCGGTTTTATCCGTCTGTTATTGGTTTTGAAGACCAACCGGAACACCAGTTCCATCCTCTCTGTATTGTTGAAGCGCGAAAATAGTATTTTTTCTTTTATCCCTGTGAGGGTTTAAAAATCATTTCACGAAAAGTATTTTACCGGTTTCTGTTTTGCCGGTTGTAGCTATCCGGTAAAAGTAAACCCCGTTTTCAACCCTGATTCCTGAGTTATTTGTTCCATCCCATTTGATTTGATAAACCCCTGCTGTAAATTCACAGGAAGCAATGGTTGCAACCGGCCTGCCCATTTCATCCAGAATTTTTACCTGTACCTGTGATCTTTCAGCAATTTCAAATTCGAATACAACCAGGTTGGTAAAAGGATTCGGATAGCAAACGGTATTGAAATTCGTAGCTGAAGGAGGTTCCTTAACCGAAGTGATGGGTGAAACACCCAGGAAAAAGTTGATGATTTCAGCCAGGAGGTAGGTTTTAATGTTCAAGCTATCCCTGTCGACCAGGGCACCGATTATGAAAGATGAAGCCACGGTTTTGTATGTAACGGCATCGTAAGAAAACATCCTTGAATATTCATCCTCTGACCGGTAAACCAATGAAGCTGAATTTGCAATAAGCCTATCGATACTATAATGGGAATTTTCCCCTCCGGCATAATTATAATCCAGTGATCCGACTATGCCTTGATAATCTCCGTAAAGTTCCTCAACCTCATTGTCGCCGCCATCCGATTGGAATTGGACCTGAAGCATATCCATAAAGTCGGTACCATTAAGGTTTAACCCGAGGTCAACACTTTCGATGTACAAATTTCCTCCATTGTTCAGATAATTAATCAATTTGGCCTGATCTGCTGCATTTACAGATCCTGGCGGGGTAAGGCCTCAAATCAGGCAATAGCAGCCCATAGTGATGACGATAATATCGTACTCGTCGATACTGGCAGGAAGGTTAAATACAGGGTTATAGGTTATACCAGCATCATCCAGGGCCTTTTTCAAAGATACATCCGGTTGTTCCAACTGTCCGGTTTCAGGGTTTTGGATGGTTTCAATTCCGTTGTCGAAATCCCAAAGCAAGACCTGGTATTCAATTTCAGGTTCAACCCGGAGGAAATGACCTTTGGTTTTGTTGTTTGCCGGGAATTCGTCGCCTGCAAGTATCACAACACCATAAAGACATGTATTATGTGGGCTGCCGAAGGTCCAGTCGAATCCTATGGAAGTTGTTTCACCACTATAAAGTGTATCCTCACAAATCAGGCTTCCGAATTCTTCACCGGTTTTATAGCTGAATAATTTCACTTCGAAACCGCTCTGGGGTTGCATTCCGACATTTTTTACAACTACATCCCAGGTTCCGGTAACGCCGGGAATGATATTGTTAGGGCCGGTTACTTCCTGTGCACAAAGTTCGTTTTCGATAAATGCGGAAATCTTCATCGAATAAACGTAACATCCCCACCATGCGTCGGTTGTAGGCCCCCACGACCGGATCCTCACCTGAATGGTTTGTCCTGAAAAATCAGCTAATGAAAACGAAATTTCCTCTCCACCTGACACCCCCCAGTTTCCGGAAGCCAGATCCCAAATCCATAATATGGTTTCGCCCCCATCAAATAGTATGGAAATCGCACACACCTCGGTAGTTACGCTATATTGAAAGACATCCAGGTATTGACTGATGGTAAGTTCACCTGCATTTTCAGGGATTACTATCTCAGGTGAGATGGCCGAAAAGTCATAATTGATCACAACCGGAAAGTAATACATCGACATATTGCCGCCCTGGAAGGCCCAATTACCTTCAAGTGTCCAACCCTGGGGCGGGACATTGAAATTCTCTTCCCAAACCAGCGTTTGGGTATATCCCGGTAAACTGAATAAAAGTACCAGGAAAATCAAATAGTAGCAAATTTTATTCATCACTATTATTTTTGGTATAACCTGATTAAAGAACGATTGCAATTAGTAGACTACAACAAAGATAACAGGTTGTCCTGAACAATGCAATTCTATTTAATCAAAAAAAAAAGGAAACCCTTTAGGATTTCCTTTCATATCTTATATTAATATTACAGCAGTGATCGGTTCTATCTTGTTAACAAGACTTTTTCAGTATATACTTTTCCGTTGATAGTGGAATGGATAAAATAAATACCGGTTTCTACCATTTCACCTGATCCATAAACTGCGTTCCATTTCATGGTGTGGCTTCCTGAAGAAAGTTTACTATTGGCAACGGTGTTGATCATTCTGCCCAGTTCATCAAATACCCTGATATTGACATCAGCTTCATTTTCCAGCTTCAGGTCAATCTGAATAGATTCGGTAAAGGGATTGGGATGGCATACAATATCCAACCCCTTATTATTGGAAAGCAATTGTTTAATGTCAGTAATAGGACTTATACCAAGGAAATAGTTAACGATTTCGGCCATCAGGTATGGTTTCATGCTCAGGCTGTCGCCATCCTTAAACGCTGCAAAAATTGCCGATGATGAAATAACCTTGTACACCTCATTGTCGTAGGCAAACATCCGGGAATAGCCGTCTTCGGAATTGTATAAAAC
>JABMQA010000304.1 GCA_013203545.1 Bacteroidota bacterium | reverse complement strand
CTTGCTTATATCCGTTCAAATATACGCTTAATTTACCAACTGACCTTGGTATGGGGGTTTTTCAGCAGACCCTATGTAAATAACGATACATATACGACTATAAATAAAACCCAAAACCAAGGCTCATCATGGGATACCATTTACATTTCTCAAAACACATCTTATTCAATTAAAGATACTTATTTCAATGACACCCTGAAGGGTTGGGCTGTGGGCGATAATGCATATCAATATCTTATTTTATACACAGAAAATGGCGGAGAAACCTGGGAAGAGCAAACAATAGAAGAACCCCCTGCTCCCTTGGTTGCAAACTGCGTGTATTTTATTAACGATACTACCGGGTGGATTGGTACAGGGCTGCCTGGAGCTGGTTATCCTTACGGTGCGATATACTTTACAAACGATGGTGGGGAATGCTGGCAATTGCAGCAGGAATTTGAATCAGGAGGTATCTTCGACATACAAATGCTCAACCAGGACACAGGCTGGGCAGTGGGTGGAGACTTTGTTTATCATATAAACAACGCAACTACCATTGTTAAAGAAAGTAGCAATCAAGATTTTTTAATAACCATAAACCCAAATCCTTCAAACGGAATTTTTAGCATTCAAAATAATCCTCAACTGTCAATCATCAAATATCAGATAAGCGATATCACCGGAAAAACAATTATTTCAGGCAGCAATATTCCATTGCATATTGACATTTCAATCCAACCCAAAGGCATTTATTTTCTTTCAATTAAATATCACACAAATAATCAAATTCATTTATTCACCAAAAAATTAATAAAGCTATGAAACGACAAATCAGTTTATTGATCCTGCTTTCTCTTATTGGAAAACAATTTGCAGGCACAGCTCATAAACCCTCATTCATAAAATATTTACAAAAGCCCCATTTGTTAAAATATGAATAATGAATTTTAGAAACAGAGAAAATATGAAAACAAAAACAGCAACAATTCTTTTTATGCTTTTTCTATTAAATTTCTCCACCTCCGGCCAGGTATTGGAGCAGGACTCCCTAGCCCTGGTAGCCTTTTACAACAGTACCGGCGGCCCCAACTGGAACAACAACTCCGGCTGGCTTACCGACCCGGTAAGCACATGGTATGGGGTGACAGTGGAGGGGGATAGGGTGGTTGAACTAAAGTTTTATTCAAATAATAACTTATATGGTTTTGTTCCTGATGATATAGGTGATTTAAGTAAAATGGAAACTTTTGTGATCGGAAACAATCCGAATCTCACAGGTAGTTTGCCAGGTTCTATTGGTCAGTTTGTTAATCTTCAATGGTTCGGTATAGGAAATTGTTCACTTACAGGAACAATTCCCTATACTATAGGGAATTGTATTCAATTACTTCAAATCAATTTAGCACAAAACAACCTTGTTGGCATCATCCCCCCCGAAATAGGCAACTTAGATAGCCTTAAGTTTCTTGACCTGAACGATAACCAACTCACCGGCTCCATACCTCTCGAACTCGGTAATTGTGGCAATTTATTGGAACTGAGGTTAAACAATAACAAATTAACGGGAAGTTTACTCGCAGAACTTGCTTCAATAAATGATCTTCATAGTTTTGATGTATCCTTCAACAATTTATCGGGCCCGGTACCAAATGAATTTTCCTACCAAATGAGCTATTGGTTCTTTTACATTAACGATAACAATTTCGATTATTTACCCCCATTTAATAATTGGTGTTTGCTCAGCGGGCTTAAAGTCGAAAACAATAAATTAACATTCGAACACCTTGAATCACATGCCCAAGTTGGGTATATGTGGTTCGATTACAACCCTCAGGATTATATGCTTGAAGAGATGGATACTGTGCTGGTACCAGGTAATGATTTTAGTATTTACTCCGGTACAGGCGGCGAATATACCGAATACTTTTGGTACAGAAATGGGGAACTTATATTGCAAAGCATGGAAGCGGATACCCTGTTGCTAAACAATGTTTCTTATGTTGATACCGGTACATATCAATGTTGGGCCGAAAACTCGTTGGCAACGGAGCTTACCCTGGTCAGGCGACCAGTGCATATTCAACTTGACACCGGAACCAACATAACACATAATTATCTTCAAAAGCACATTGCAGTCTGCCCAAATCCTACAAGTGAAAAGATTACCGTTTATTTACCTTTCGAGACAAAAAAGATAAACATCAGTATTACCAACATG
>JABMQA010000303.1 GCA_013203545.1 Bacteroidota bacterium | reverse complement strand
TTATTGAACACTACGATCACGGATATTTGATTACGGGTAATACAGACGTTGGGGCTGGTGATTTCCAGGGGTGGCTTGTGAAAACAGATATCAACGGGCAACTCTTATGGGATAAACAAATCATAAGCTTTTCACCGGATCAGGTATTGCTTTGTAAATCGCTTTATGACCAGCATGGCAACATTTATGTATTTGGTTTGTTACACCAAACGCTGCCGCATGAATTTCCTTTTATAGCTAAACTAAATGCCTGCGGTGAACTGCAATGGTGCAGGTTATTCGCTATCGAAGGATCTGAATATGGTGGCATTGAAGATGCGCTGTTCCTTGATAACGGCGATTTGTATTGCATGGCATTAATGCCGGATATTCCTCCTGTCGATGAATTTATCATGGCATTCAGGATTACTCCTGAAGGTGAATGCCTTTGGTTCAAACACTATGCATCCCATGAAAACCATCCGAATTTTTCCACCAGGCTTGGAAGCAGTATCAACAAATTTGGCGATTTGTATATTATCACCGGGTATGTTTATTCACCCTATCCCAACGGCAATCCCAACCATGTCAATTTTCGCCCCATGTTTATAGGTATCGATGAGGAGTTCGAAGAACAATGGGTGGTGGAATTTGGGATACAGGATTCATTGCTGGGTAAAGCAGCCTCATGCGTTGCCATTAATGATACCCTTTTTATGGGAGTGGGAAGATACAGGTTTGTTGAAAATGGTTCAATGGACAAGAAAGCATGGTTAATGTTTTTTAATCACAAAGGTGAAGAGGTTGGGTATAAAATCCTGGATGATGAGCAATTCGGGCCAGAAGTTCTTGAAACATGTCTTTATGAGGTAGAGCATATTGAAGGTGATAGGTATTTGATAACAGCCGGCTATTTGTATGATGAGGTTGATGATTACATTATGGGTGAGATGGTAGTAGACACAGCTGGTAATGTATATAATTATGCATTACGGGAATATACAAGGGGGGGGGGGGATTACATTGTAAAAACCTTTGATGGCAAATATGCCACTTCCACAACCTACCGGTCACCAAGCATGGGTTTATCGGATATTTATCATTCCAAGCTTAACGAAAACCTTCAACAGGACACCATATACCCGGGCAATTACACCTACGACAGCCTGTGCCGTCATACCATCCAATCAGGGGTAATTGATTTGGCCGGGTGTAATGTTATTACCAGTATTGGGGAGATACCCACATTGGAGGAGTACCGGAAAGGGTTGGAAAGTATTAGAATCAAAGCTAGCCCCAATCCTTCCAATACAGGAGAAGTGCTGCTGGAGTTGGAAAACACGGAGACTTTACCCCCCTCGGTCCCCCCTGAAGGGGGGATGGGGCCATCGCTGCAAATATTTAATGTGATGGGTAAGAAGGTACATGAGGAAAGGATTTATCGGCACCAGGGAGCGGCCCGCATCAATGTAAGCCAATGGCCTTCGGGCATGTACATCGCCACCATCATCAGCAATGGGCAGGTGAAGGGGAAGTGTAAGGTGTTGGTGAACAATTAAACTTGATATTAGGAGAAAATTAGTGGAAATGGTAAATCACAATTTGAATTTAATAGTGGAAACTGAGCGCAGGCCCGAAAATCCGGCGGGCTGTGAAGCCTGTGCGTTGGGAGCTTCGGATTTTCTTGATTTTTGGTTCTTTTCATTAAGTCGAAGCAAAGCGGAGATCCAGCTCTGCTGGGGAAAAGAACAAAGAAAAACCCTTCAAAAGATTTCGTAATTTTGGGCTATCATTTTGATAAAGAAACCCAGGGTACGATAGAGATCAGGGATGTATCGGGAAGGCTGATGGAAAGTATTCCGTTTACCGGAATACAGGACCAGGTGACCGTAACAACCCGTGGATGGACGCCGGGTGTTTACGTTCTTAGTCTTGTAGTACACGATAAGGTGATTGAAACCACCAAATTCACACTGGTAAATTAACAATAAATCCAAATAGTCTCCCGGCACATTATCCGGGAGGCTATTTTTAAATTTTTACGACAGATGAAAAAACTGGCATTTACACTGGGCCTACTTGCGATCATCATCATGGTACAGGCCCAAAAATGGGAAAACCTTATTGGCATCCCCGGCAGGAACGATATGG
>JABMQA010000302.1 GCA_013203545.1 Bacteroidota bacterium | reverse complement strand
TGCCATGGGTTTCGTCATCGATGAGATGTTCGGTGAAGTTGATTTGCCCGTAGATTTGCGGGTTAATCAGCAGTAGGAGCAGCATACTTAAAAAAAAACAATGGTATTTTACTTTCATGATGCAGTTAAATTAGTGCTTTACTATTTTTTGGGTAACCTTATTATTTCCTGCCACAAATGTACAAAAATATATCCCGGGCCCAATTTGATTTCCATTGGAATCCGATCCGTACCATGTCACTGTTTTTCTTCCGGAATTTTGAAATCTGTTGACCAGTGTATTTAATTCCTGTCCCTGCATGTTATATATTTGCAGCGTCACTTTTGTCCTTTCAGTCAGACTATATTTTATCTTGAGGCTTTGCCTGAAAGGATTTGGTTGCATGTCGAAATATTCCGATTTACCAGGATTCGGGTTCTTGTCTTCAATGGAAGTGGGAACAAAAGATAGCTGTTTGTCGAATTTTATCACAAAGCAATCATTGCCTCCGCCATTGTAATTTGGATCATAAGTGTTGGGGGTACATGGGAAATTTGGCGATGTGCTTTGGCCTGTTATATAAATGTTCATTTCTTCATCCAGCGCGATACCCTGACCCTTTTCATGGCCGGAAGATCCAACAAATGTTGAAGCAGTCAGGGCCGTTAAGTTGCTATCCATCTTTGAAATAAAAATATCTTCCCCACCATTGTAATTTTCATCATACGCCCCGGTTGTTGTCGGGAAATTTGCAGACAGCGTTACACCTGCAAGGTAAACATTTCCATTTTCATCTATGGCGATATCTTCACCCGTATCTTTAGAGTTTCCACCTATAAAAGTTGAGGCTAAAAGCAAAGTCAGGCAGCTGTCGAATTTTGCAATATATGCGTCCCTTTCACCACCATTATAGTCCATATCATAAACGCCCGGTGTAGTTGGGAAAGTTGGTGACATGGTATATCCTGCTACATAAACGTTTCCACTATTATTCAGCCTTATTGCCAAAGCTTCTTCATAACTATTTGCCCCCAAAAAGGTTGAGGATGAAAGTGCTGTAAGGTTATTCGTAAATCTTGATATAAAAATATCTGAACCTCCGTTAAAACCCGGATCATAAGCATTTTGGGATGTTGGAAAATTGGAGGACGATGTTTCCCCACAAACATAGATGTTCCGGGTTTTATCCAGCGCTATCGAAACTCTCCACTCGTCCATATTTCCGCCAAGATATGTTGATCCCAAAAGTGTGGTTAAGTTGCTGTCGAGTTTTACAACAAATGCATCACCTCCAACCGAACCCCCGGCGTAGGTACTATCAAAAGCCCCGGAAGTAAATGGAAAGTTTGGCGATTTTGTAATTCCTGCTGCATATACATTGCTGTTACTGTCCACAACCATGTCTATCCTGAGCCATTGGTATCCTTCATCGCTACCACCACCAATAAAAGTGGAGGCTATGAGTGTGGTTAAATCCCCATCAAGCTTTAAAATAAAGGCATCCCTGCCTCCATTGTAGGTTTCGTCGTAGGAGCCGGAGGTAACCGGGAAATCAGGTGAATTGGTGTAACCGGCTAAGTAAACATAGCCATCGTTGGTAACCTGTAATCCCATCCCGTACTCATTAGCGGAACCTCCAATAAAGGTGGAGGCCAGCAGATTTTCTAAGCTACTGTCAAACTTGCATACAAAACGATCTGTACTTCCTCCGTTATAATTGGTATTAAATGCGCCCATAGTTGTTGGAAAATCCGCCGAATGGGTATAACCGCTTATGAATATGTTTCCATTTTTGCCGATAGCTATAGAGGGTTCATAATCATCGTCGGTATTGCTTCCACCCAAAAAAGTAGATGCGAGAAGTGGTGAGATTCCGGAGGGGTTTTGGGTGACATTCTTTGTGTCTTGCCACTGGCCCCATGCGAAGTTTGTTACTGTCATAAATAAAATAATAAACAGGTATTTCCCCAAATACCTCTGGGTTTTATTTTGCGAAGGATATAAATTGATAATCTGTTTCATGCTTATAATCTGTATTTACCTGTGATGATTAACAATGATCTTTTTCGAGATGGTGGTGGTCTCCCCGGTGATTCGCAAAATATAGGTCCCATTTGCATGGTCATTGATATCCAAAAAAATGGCGGAAGGTGGTATTTGATCACGAATGGATTCAGTTAACACGATCTCTCCAATCGAGTTGAATATGCTTACTACACAAGGTTCTTCCAAACCTTCAATCATGAGTGAATTGTTTGCCGGATTGGGGGAAATACGGATTTTATCCGCTTTGCCGGGATCGTCAATATTTGTTGTAAGGTCGTTGCACCACCATTTGATCAGGCCATCGCCTGCCGATCCGGATACAATGTCATTGTGATTATCATTATCGATGTCGGCGGCAAAAACTGCCCAAACGGCATCCATACTGTTATCAATAACCTCTTTGGTGAATGAGAAGTTGCCATCGTTGTACCACACCGATAATTCACCGGGGAATTTGGCAGTAGCCACAATGTCGTAATACCCGTCTTCATCAATATCAGCAGGGACAGCCCGTACTGCGCTCTCAAGCATGCCGACAGGAATATTGGTCCAGTTTACCGGATTTTCGCCATCATTCAACCAAATATCCAACCTGCCACTGGTATAGGCCGATGTGAGTAAATCCTTATCACCATCCTGATCAATATCGCAGGCAAAAACTTCATGTGCTCCGGGGATGGCGTTCTCCACAGTTTGTTTGGTCCATACAACAGGGCTGCCACCCTCATTATAATAAATGGCAATGGTACCCAGATCAGCGGAAACCCCTACAACATCATTGCGTCCATCCCCATTAAAATCCGAAATGGCAAGGCCTTTACCACCATTGAAATTATTTTCAATTATTTGCTGTGACCAGCTGCCATTTTCCTGCTGGAACCACACAGAGATTTGCCCCAGGTAATCCGATACACCCACAATATCAACAAGGCCATCAGCATTTATATGTCCGGCATGGGCATCATGGGCATTATAATAATTGGATGCCACCGTGTTTTTGGTCCAGATGGGAGGGGTGGAATCATCACTTGTCCAGTAGGCGATTTCGTGTGAGGTCCATCCGGAAGTCAATACATCCCAATAGCCATCGTCATTGATCTCCACAATCTCAACAGACATAATATTGTCAGCACCTGTACTGATGATGTGTTTTGTCCAGGAATTATCGCCGTTGTTTTTCCACCACGCCACGCCCTGGCTGATGGAAGAAGGGGTGTACTCCGATCCGCAAACCACATCCTTCAGGCCGTCTTTATCGATATCAATAACAAAGGCTGTGGAGGTGCCGGCAAAGGAATCATCAATCGTATAATCAGTAAAGGTCGGGTAGGATTGGGCAAAACTGCTGAACAGGGCAGCAAAAAATAAAACTGTGAGTATTAAAATTCGAATCTTCATGGTATAATTAGTTATTTGATTATCAATTTTTGTGTATTGGTTTGGCCGTTGATGTTCAATTCGCAAATGTACATTCCCGGCCTAAGCGAATGCTTTTTTGATGAAAAATCCAGGCCTGTTTCATGAAAGCCCTTCTCCTGATTTGTGTGAAGAACATCCATGAGTTTCTTTCCCTGAAGGTTGGAAATGGTAATCCTTACGAAAGCGTCACTTTTTAGATCGTAAGAAATATTTAAAAATCCGGATGCCGGAAGCGGATAAATAGAGATATCGGTTTTATTGTTCCTATCAAGGCTGCCAGTGGAAGTGGTCATGGTTTCATTTTCCCACCAGCTCAGCGGACTTTCGTTTCCAAGCCCGTTGAGCAGATCGCCACCGCTTACCATATCCGGATCGCTGTCATTGTCCATATCCACAAAAACAAGTGGCCATGCACCCTTGTAATTGTAAGACAATACATGCTGTATCCAGATGATCTGTCCGCCTTCGTATTGTTGTTCCCACCATGCCAGCCGGTTGGTGCCATAGGCTGTGGCCGCAACATCCAAATCGCCGTCCATGTCAATATCGGCAGCTTCAACGGTTAAAGCGCATCCGAAATTGGAACCGATGGTATGCGTGGTCCACTCCGGTGGATTTTCACCATTACTTTCGAGCCAGGCAACCTTTCCTGAAGCGCAGGCTGCCACAAGGATGTCGGGATGCCCGTCATCATTGATATCTGCCACCGAAACCCAGTGTGGCAGCAACAGGGTTTGACAGGCTAATTGTTCGGTGAAAGCAAGCGGTGAATTGCCATTGTTGTACCAGACTTTCACTTTGTTATTGTCGGATGAGGCGCCAATGATGTCAGTAAAGCCATCGTCGTTGATGTCTGCCGCAGTTACCGTTTGTGATCCGTTCATCTGGTCCGAAATAACGGTTTTGTTCCATTCATCGGGTGTGCCACCATTGTTTTCCCACCATGCGATGGTATTGTCGGCGGCGGCTGTTGCGATGATATCTTTCAACCCGTCGTTGTTTACATCTGCCACACAGACCCCATGCGGGTTGTTGAAATTGTCATCCATGACAAAAGTTTGCCAGTTGTTGTCACCATCTTCATTGATCAGGCAAAATAGTGAATTTTCATTTCCCGTGATGATCAGGTCAGGCAGGCCGTCATCGTTTACATCTGCTGATGTGATGTAAAGCGGATCGATCATTTCATCATTTAGAATGTGTTTCGTCCAGCCTCCGGGTGCAAAGGCATCGTTTTCCCAGAGTATTACCTGGTTTATTTGCAGATGGCATGCAACAATGTCCATATCATTGTCCTGGTCATAGTCGAGGCAGGTAATGCCCGAAACAGCCGTATGATTGGGGTCAATGGGATGTTGGATAAGTGTGGTTTGTCCGGAAATATTGAGACTGAACTGGAACAGAATTAAAAATGCCAATGAGGCAGGTTTGAGTCGGGTGGGTTTTTGTCTGTGTTGATTCATTTTTGTAATATTATTTTTTAGTCAGATAGTACAAAGTTAAATTTCAGGTTAATTTTTCACGCTTGAAAATTGCAGTTTGTTGATTTGGATTTACGCTTTGCAGTTGGCCTATTTCACTGAAAAGCAAGTTATCGGCAACAAGCAGCATGCTATTAGAAACCAACGACAGGTAAGCGGTCACGAATGACAAAAATGTTTGAAATTCCTGGATGTAATGAACTGATAACTATTGGTTCTTAATTACTACCGCTGACCGATTAAATAGTTGGAATGAGTTTTAGATTCTTCTCTTCACTTCGTTTCGTTTAGAATCTGTGACGGCAAGGGACGCAAGCCGCGAGGCACGAGGGGATGGCGTCCCTTGCATTAAACTCCTTGATGGAAATGCATATTTGCGGTTTAATTTGGATTTTCTCTGTAACATAGGTGAAGGGTTTAGCCAAAGGCATTCCTTACGGGAAAATCCCCGACCGCAGGAAGGGGATGGAAACCCTGGATTGCGAAGAGTATCAGGAATCCAGGGACGCCATCCCTTCGTGCCTCAGGGTTTGCGTCCCTTGCACAATTTATTACTTTACAACAATGATCATTTGCGAATAACCGGTCTTTTCCGATGACAATCGCAAAATGTACCTT
>JABMQA010000301.1 GCA_013203545.1 Bacteroidota bacterium | reverse complement strand
TTCCGTCAGAATACCGAAGGGTTGTATGGGGGTGTTGAGTGGAGTAATCCACCTGATCTGGTATATGATGCGCTGATGACACACCCCAAATTTGTGAAAAACTTTTCGATGCATCCCAAAGAGGAAATCTCGGTTTCTACCCGGATATTTACAAAAAAATTTACAGAACGTATTCTTCGCGCTGCTTTTGAACATGCCAAAAAGTATGGATATAAATCGGTGACCCTTTGTGAAAAGCCCAACGTTATCCGTGAAACTTCCGGTATGATGTATAAGATGGCGAAGGATATGCAGAAGAACGACTATCCGAATATTGAACTCTGGAATACAAATATTGATGCACAGATGATGTGGCTGACCAAAAATCCTGAAAATTATGGAGTGATCGTTGCCGGGAATATGTTTGGCGATATCGCATCTGATGGTTTTGCCGGATTGATTGGCGGTCTTGGTTTTGCATGTTCTGCACAATTCAACCCCGATTCGGGTATCGGCGTCTTTGAGCCTACCCATGGATCTGCACCTAAATATGCCGATTTTCCGGTTTCTATTGTTAATCCCATTGCCATGGTTGAATCGGCCTGTATGATGCTTGATTTCATCGATGAAAATGAATTGGCCGCCAGGCTCAGAAAAGCCGTGGCTGAAGTGGTTGCCGAAGGTAAGGTCCGTACCTATGATATGATGAAGATGGCCGGACGTCCGGATGTTGTTGAAAAAGGCGCGGCCTCAACCCGCCAGATGGCAGATGCCATTATTGCAAAGCTGTAACCGAAATAATATTACGATTATGAGAAATACTGTAAATAAACTTTGGCCGGAACTGGAGTGGATCCAGGATAAAGATCTCAGGGAAAAAACCACCAAAACGTGGGAATTGGCACTTAAAAGAAGTGTGCTTACTGCTGAGGATTTGAACAGAATCCCTTTTACACTGTTGTGTGGTCCCGATTTAAAAGTGACCTTTATGGATCACAAGCGATCGGTTGTGCATATTGCAAAGGATGCCGGAAATACCATCAACGAGATGTACAAGGGTGAGTTGACAGTGAATATGGATGTTTTGATCTCGGGAGCCATTCTTGCCGATGTGGGAAAGTTGTTGGAATATATCCTGGATGAAAACGGCAAAGCTGTCCAGGGGGCATATGGAAAATACCTTCGCCACCCGTTCTCAGGTGTTTCATTGGCCGAGGAGTGTGGCTGCCCGCCAGAAGTGTGCCATATTATTGCAACGCATGCCGGTGAAGGCAATATGGTGAAAAGAACAACTGAAGCCTATGTGGTCCATCACGCCGATTTTATGACATTTTTACCGTTTAAAGAGAGATTGGTGGTGTAATAGCCTTTATCTCTTTTCAAAATACAAACTCCCGGAAGAATGGATTTCTTTTGGGAGTTTTTTATGATTACCTTAAATTCCGCTAAACTGTCTGACAGTTGGTCGGAAATATTTTTTTGACTTTTGTGCTTTGAGTTTTGGATCTTTTGTTATGGGAAATAACAACCAAGTCACCCCGTGAACCGTGCCTGAATAAAAAAAAACCTCCCGGGTTCCCGGAAGGTTTTAGAAAGCATATGCTTATAAGGTTTCTGGTTCTGATTCTGTCTTATTTCTTTGCAGGTTTTACCATGATCATAAGGACCATTCCAAGTAATACAGCAATACCGGAAATTGTAAATGCCAGTGGGAAGTTGCCCATATCTCCTAATCGTCCACCGAGCATTGGGCCGGCGATACCTCCTACACCATAAGCGAGAAAAACAAACGGATAGTTTTGCCCCACATTCTTTGCACCGAAGGTATCGGCAGTAATGGTTGGGAAAAGCGCAAAGTTACCACCAAAGTTGAATCCGATCAATGTGGCACCCAGGTATAATAAAATCTCGTTACCTGCCATATAGGTAAATAATATCACCAGAATTCCCTGAGTTGCTGTCATAATGATGATGGAAGTTTTACGTCCCAGTTTATCACTGAGTGTTCCCCATAAAATTCTTCCCAAACCATTGGCAAGACTAAAGAAAACAGCCATTGCAGTTCCTGCAGCAGCACTGGCGGCAGTTTCACTCATTCCGGCATCCATCAGGGCCTGCATTGGATAGAGTTTCATGAGACCAATGGACATCAACCCTGCTCCTGCACTGAAAACAAATGTTAGGAATATCAGGTAGAACTGGTATGATTTCAGCATTTCATTGCTGGTATAATCTGTAGTACCGGCGGGTTTTGCAGCTGTACCTGAAGCTTCAGGTGGTGTATATCCTTTTGGAAACCAACCTTCAGGTGGGAATTTCATCCATAAGCCACCAATAATAACCATAATGGCAAAGGCAATACCATATACAATAAATGTATGACTGAGTCCCATGTTGTCAATGAGATGGCCCCATGACCCGGCCAATTTAACCCAGCCCATGGCACCAAAACCAAATCCGGCAACTGCCAGACCTGTGATCATGCCCTTTTTGTCGGGGAACCAACGCATTCCAACTGCAATCGGTACAACATAGGCAAGGCCGATTCCGGCACCACCAACCAGTCCGATAAGGATTACCAGTGCCCAGAAATCTGTACCACCAAACAATCCGGCGAGTGCATATCCAAGACCAAGGACGATACCACCAATCATGGCAAGCTTTGTCGGTCCCCAGGTTTTAAGTTTTTTTCCTGCAAATACCATGAATACTGCAAAGGAGGCTAACCCAATTGCAAATACCCATTGTGTATCGGAACTGGTCCAGCCTGCATTTTTCAGGCCTGGTGTAAAAACAGACCAGGCATAAATAGCGCCCAATGCCAGTTGGATAAGGATAGCGCCCAGTACGACGAATCCTCTGTTCATAACTTTTTGATTACTCATAGTCACTAAATTTTTTAGGTTGAAAAAATATTTCGAGTTCATTTAAAACAGCAAAAGACACCCCAGGCCAGATGTGGTCCGAAATGTCTTTTGTCTGATATGTTAGAGAGTTGTTAACGTTTTACTTCAACTTTAGCACCATCAATGATGTCTTCAACAACACCCGGATCGAGCAGGGTTGATGTATCACCGAGGTTGGTTGCATCACCTTCACCAATCTTACGAAGAATCCTTCTCATGATCTTTCCTGAACGGGTCTTGGGAAGACCGCTTACGAGTTGGATCATATCCGGTTTGGCAATCGGACCGATTTGTTTGGTTACGGTAGCACGGATTTCCTTCTCGATGGTTTCCAGTTCATGATCTGATAACTCTTCACATGTAACATAGGCATAAATACCTGATCCTTTAATTTCGTGCGGATAACCGACAACAGCAGATTCGTTGACTTTTGGATGCTGATTAATGGCGTCTTCAACTTCGGCGGTGCCAATCCGGTGACCGGAAACGTTAATTACATCATCGATACGGCCGATAATCCGGTAGTAACCTTCCTCGTCGCGTTTTGCACCGTCGCCGGTAAGGTATAATCCTTTATAGCTCGAGAAATAGGTTTGATAGCATCTGGGATGATCGCCGTATAGGCTACGCAACATTCCCGGCCATGGGAATTTGATGCAAAGGATACCTTCAACCCCGTTGCCTTTGAGTTCTTTTCCTTCGTTATCAACCAGAATTGGTTGCACTCCGGGAAGTGGTAAAGTAGCAAATGATGGTTTTGTTGGTGTTATCCCAGCAAGAGGTGTAATCATAATTCCACCGGTTTCGGTTTGCCACCATGTGTCAACAATTGGGCAGCGGCCGCCACCAACTATGTCGTGGTACCATCTCCAGGCCTCTTCGTTGATTGGCTCACCAACAGTACCTAAAACTTTAAGGGAGCTAAGGTCGTATTTGGTAACAAAATCGTTACCTTGTGCAACTAACGCACGAATTGCAGTAGGCGCCGTGTAGAACTGGTTTATTTTATATTTTTCGACAGTGGCCCAAAACCTTCCGGCATCCGGCCATGTAGGCACGCCTTCGAACATGACGGTTGTGGCCCCGGCCAACAGCGGGCCATAAACTATGTACGAGTGGCCTGTAACCCAGCCAATGTCGGCAGTACACCAGTAAATGTCGCCATCGCTGTATTGGAATACGTTTTTAAAGGTATATTCGGCATAAATCATGTATCCGCCAATAGTGTGGAGCACACCTTTGGGTTTACCTGTTGAACCAGAGGTGTAAAGGAGGAAGAGTGTATCTTCCGAATCCATAACTTCAGCTTTGTTTTCGGTGCTTACGCCTTCAATTGCATCATGCCACCAGAGGTCGTGACCCGCTTTCATGTTGACATTTTCGCCGGTCCTTTTGAATACGATGGTATTTTTAACGGATGGGCATTTTTCCACTGCTTCGTCAACAATTTCTTTCAGAGGAATAGTCTTTGTTCCACGGTATCCGCCATCTGAAGTAATTACCAGGTTTGATTGGGCATCAATGATCCTGCCGGCAAGTGCATTGGCCGAGAAACCGGCAAATACTATAGAGTGGATGGCTCCGATACGGGCACATGCCAGCATGGCAATTGCCAGTTCCGGTATCATCGGAAGATAGATGGTAACACAATCGCCTTTTTTTATGCCCAGATTGATCAGGGCGTTGGCGAACTGGTTTACTTTTTCAAAAAGTTCACCATAGGTATAGGTGATGGTATCATCCTTTGGGTCGTTGGGTTCCCAGATAATGGCAGCCTGATCTTTACGCTGGAAAAGATTTCTTTCGAAAATATTTTCTGTAATATTTAGCTTTCCGTTAACAAACCAATTTACATGGGGGGCATCTTTCCCCTCAAAATACCAATCCAAAACCTTATCCCATTTTTTTTGCCAATAATGGCTTTCTGCGATTTTTGCCCAGAACCCTTCCGGGTTGGCTACACTTTCCTGGTACTTTTCATAGTATTCTGCCAGGCTTGTAATTTTGTCTGTCATAAATCTTCTTTGTTTAAATTAATAAATTAACGACTGTTATTCTTTTGGTTATATTTCTAAAAAAAATAATAAACTCCGATTAAAAATCTTAGGTTGCCAACATCTTTGGTGTCCTTTACAGTTCCATCCAACTGGCTTGTCCCGTAAGCAGCGACGGTATATTCAATTTCAGGGGCAATCCTGAATTTTCCTGTGTTGTAAATAAATCTTGGTGCAAACCGATACACATATTTGATATCACCGCCTCTTGCATAACAATCACCACCAATGTCTTTACCGGCACCTTGATTCTGTGTGTAACCGGCGAACAATCCAATCTGCCACTCTTTATTATTGGTATGAATGTCAGTCCAAACCGCGAGGGTATTGATCGGGGTATAATCCACTTTGCCGGTAGTAATATCGATGATCTTTTCTATTGCATACCCACCAAGCATGGTCAAATTATATGCATCCTGACCATAGGTACCGGCAAGTTTAATGGTAATCCCGGGAAGTACATATTTTAAATAGGCCATACCCAGGAAGCTTGATGCTTTTTGATTGGTTTTATAGTTATTTGGTGTTTCAAGAAGCGGAGTAAGCATTTTATAGTTACCACTTACCCCAAATAATACCTCCTGTCTGTTTTCATATTTTGCCCCATATTCCAGGCGAAGGTTAAGAGCAGGTATTCCGGTATTCCTCAAATATTTCGAGTTGGCTCCATCCGGGCCATTGCTCACAAAATCAACCTGGGATAGCGCTGTTATCATCA
>JABMQA010000300.1 GCA_013203545.1 Bacteroidota bacterium | reverse complement strand
GATTTTCATTCCTGTTAATGCCAATAAAATCAACGGTAAAAGAAGTTGTTAATGCTGTTAATGCGCTGTCGGCACTGGAGTAAGCGGCAGAAATAAGACCGATGATAAAAATGATACCGGCTGCGGTTCCAAGATGATTGAGGGCAATTTCGGGGAACAAGGAGTCGGACGTTCCCGGTATGGCAATTCCAAATTGTGTACTGTACATGAACAATGCAGCCCCCAAAGCAAGAAACATCAGGTTGACAGGAACAAGCACCCAGCTAAGTGTCAATATATTCTTTTGGGCATCTTTTACATTGCGGCAACTCAGGTTTTTCTGCATCATATCCTGATCCAGGCCGGTCATTACAATGGCAATGAATGCCCCTGAGAAAAATTCCTTCAGGAAAAAACGTTTGTCCTGCCAGTTGGTGAAAATCATTTTTGAGTAATCGCTTTCAGAAATCTGACCTATCAGCGAACCAAATGAGATACCCATGTGGTCTTTGATGATCACGGCTGTAATAACCACCGCAGCTAACATAAAAGTAGTTTGGAGGGTATCTGTCCATACGATGGTTTTGATACCTCCCCTGAATGTATAGAGGTTGATGAGTGCCATAAAGATCACCACCGTGAGCCAGAATGGAATGCCAAAGCTATCGAAAACAAATATTTGCAACACGTTCACCACAAGAAACATCCTGAAAGAGGCGCCAATTACCCTGGAGAGCAGAAAATAAAAAGCGCCGGTTTTATACGACCAGTATCCAAACCTGGTTAACAAATAGGTGTAAATGGAGGTGAGTTTCAGGCGATAATAAAGTGGCAGAAGGATCCTGGCGATGACGAAATATCCAAGTAAATAGCCTATCACAACCATCATGTACGAAAACTGTGTACTCGCTACCCAACCGGGAACTGAAATAAAAGTTACACCCGAAAGGGATGCGCCAATCATACCGTATGCTACTATATACCATGGCGATTTCCGGTTACCCAGAAAATAGGATTCATTGTCCGATTTACGTGCAGTAATAAAGCTTACAACAAAAAGCAAAAGTGTGTATCCGAGGAAACTGAAGAGTATGAGTTGAGGGGACATTGATTTATTTTGAATGATGAATTGAGAAGTTAAAAAAGAACCTGAAAATAAATTTTACAAAAAAAATTGTTTCTCATACATGGGCATATTATTCATTCATTTAATTATTCATGTAATGATTTTGAAAAATCCAAGAGCGATTTAAACCAGAAATCCGTTAGGGAAGGATGCCTGCAGGCCAGTTCGTTGTCTTCTGAAATCAATACAGTTTTCATTTTTAACCTTTTCCCGAACCTCAAATCGCTCAACGAGTCACCAGCCATAATTGATCTTTTGAAATCGATTTCCGGATGATCTTTCTTTGCCAGTAGCGCCATACCCACCTGTGGTTTTCTGCAAAAAGGATGATCCTCTTTTATACCCGGGCAAAAATAGATCCCATCAATACGACCACCGCCATTGGTGATTTCCTTTCTCATCCTGCTATGGATGTCATTCAGGGTTGTTTCTGGCATCAACCCCTTCCCTACCCCTTGCTGGTTGGTCACGACGATGATCTTTCCGAATACTTTGCTGAAATCCCGGATCGCATCCAACACACCGTCCAGAAACACAAAATCTTCCCAGGATTTTACATAATCATCAACCAGCCGGCGATTGATAACGCCATCACGATCAAGGAAAAGTGTCCAGTTATCAGAAATATTCAAAGTCTTTAAAGTCATCCTGTGCTTTTTCGTAATCTTCCGGTACTCCGATATCTATAAAGTACTGGCGGCATAAAATCCCGTAGATCTTGTCTGTAAGATAGATTTTTTCAAAAAAATCCTTTTCCAGGGAAAATTTATCAGGTAAGTTCTGGCTCTTGAAGAAAGGCTTACTCATCAAATACACACCGCCATTAATGAAGCCTTTTCCCTGCTTTTGGCTTTTCTCAAAGAACCCGGTGATGCTTCTATCTTCATCACGTTCGATGGAGCCATAACGGCTTACATTGTCTAACTCACGTAATACAATACTCAATTTCGATTCCTTGGCATAATGGATATCGAGAAACTTCTGGTAGTCGATATGATAAAAAGTGTCGCCATTCAGAACATAAACAGTATTTCCGGTAACTTTTTCCATGGCAAGCTTCAGGCCGCCGCCGGTTCCCATCGGTTCTTCTTCAACAACATATTCTATATGCATATTTTTATACCGGTCGCCGTAATGATCCATGATTTGTTCTCGCAAATGGCCAACGGAAATAATTATATGATCGATACTAAAAACATCGAGGTAATCGAGCTGATAATCGAGAAACGGTTTGCCGTTGACAGGGGCCATGGCTTTGGGAATATCCTTCAAAACGCCGCTGAGCCGCGTTCCCAGCCCACCGGCTAATATAATTGCTTCTTTTATCATCGTGGGAACAGTGTTGATTCAACAATCTCACAAATAATATGGCCGCAAAGGATATGAGCCTCCTGAATTCGCGGTGTGTCATTACCAGGCATATTCAACAGCCAATTGCACATCGTCTTCATGTGGCCGCCTGATTCACCTGTCAGACCAACAGTTATCATTCCAATATCATTGGCTGCTTCGATGGCCTTTGTTATGTTTTTGGAATTGCCCGATGTGGAGATGGCTACCAAAACATCACCCTTTCTGCCTTTTGCCCTCACAAGCCTTGCATAAACTTCGTCATAGGAATAATCGTTGGCTACTGCCGTGAGGTATGAAGTATTAACGTGTAAAGCCTCGGCATACAGCGGTGGCCGGTCGTAATAAAACCTTCCTGAAAATTCAGCTGCAAGATGCTGTGCGTCGGCAGCACTGCCGCCATTACCGCAAAACAAGACTTTCCCGTCATTTGCGAATGATCGGATAATCTCATCGGCAACATCCTGTATGTTCTTAAGCAAATCCTTACGCTTCAATAGCTTCTGCTTCGTTTCAATGGACTGCTTAATAGACCTTTCAATCATATTGTTACTATTAGATAATTTGCAAAGATAGTTTTTTCAATATAAGTGAAGGAAAGGATTATTTAGACCTTGAGGAAAATTGAAAACGTCCACGATTAATTGGGATAATTGTATAAATTTGCTCAGCTTTTAAATTAAATGAAAAAAAATATTTATCTAAATGAAAAATTATTACGCTACATTTATTTTCCTCATCACCATTATTCCTTTATATAGCCAAAAAGCCCCAATAAAATTTGGAAAGGTTGATCGTTCCGATTTAGAGATGACCTATTACGATAAAGACAGTACAGTTGCTGCTGTAATTCTCTGTGACTATGGATATTTTAATTCAAATGATTTTTCATTCACAAGATTACTTAGAATTAAAATCCTGAAAAAGGAAGGCTATTCTTGGGCAAACCGTTCATTCAATACTTATTCGAAAGCCAGTATCCGGGGAAGAACTTATAACCTCGAAAACGGCGAAATTGAAGAGGAAAAGCTAAAGAATAGCTCAATTTACAGGGAGCGAGTTACCGGCAGCCATTATATAATGAAAGTGACAATGCCAAACGTAAAAGTTGGGTCAGTTATTGACTTTGAATACAGCTACGTGGGTTTTCCAAACGAATGGCGGTTCCAGGAAACTATTCCGGTATGTTGGAGCGAACTGATACTGGAGCCTTCGATTTATATTGAATTTCAAAAAAACTTTTTTGGCTTTGAGCCATTGGATGTACAAACCAGCAGCCGATGGGTTGCTAAAGATATGCCTGCTTTTAAGGAAGAGCCATACATGAATTCAATGGAAAACTATTTAACAAAATTTGAATTCGATATTATGCAAATTTCATATCAGGGTTATTTTAGGGATTTCACCACTAGTTGGGATGCAGTTAGTGAATTTTTACTTAATCATGCATATTTTGGTGATGTTTTGATTGGCTCAGATTATCTGAAAAGTACCATAAAGGATATAAAGAGCGAAAGTGATTTGAAACAGGATCAATTGGAAGCAGCATTTAATGCAGTGAAGCGAGTTAAATGGAATGAACAACAACGCATTTTCGCATTTTCTAATAATTTAAGTTTTGTATGGAAAGATGAAATTGGGAACTCTGCAGAGATTAATTAATTTATTAGGGTATGCACATAAAACATCTTGTTAATACATTGCATTATAGATTGTTATGAATTTTTCAATAAAAATGAAATAGTCTCGAAATTATTATCAGATACATAATGAGATACTTAGAAAATACCTTTAATAATGAATCATATTTATATTCCATATATAGCTTAGTATCAG
>JABMQA010000299.1 GCA_013203545.1 Bacteroidota bacterium | reverse complement strand
GTCCATGGTGGGGATGTTGGTCAAATAGTGAATATGCTCTCCTTTGAATTTGCAAAATGGATTATCATTGCCTTTGTTATTTCCGTACCCATTTCATATTATATACTTAAAACCTGGCTGTCGATGAATTTTATTTACCAGGTTGAAATCGGGTGGTGGGTGTTTCTGCTGAGTGGTGCCGGTACTGTAATCGTATCTGTTCTTACAGTTATTTTCCAGGCCTACAGGGCGGCAAACATGAATCCGGTGGATAGCTTGAGGTATGAATAGATTCGGGGCTATTGCCTGCCTAATCGTTTTAACCTGCTCAGATACGTCTGCCAATAATTGCGCCTGGTTTTGTCATTAAGAAAGGATGCAGCGATCATTTTTTCCACCCTTTCAGAGCCCGATTTTAATTGCTGAAGTATATCTGTTGCCATCTTTTCTTTTAATCCGGCATGCTCAGCCAGTGAGAAGAACTGCTGATTTATTTTTCCCTGTACAAAATTAGCCGGTAACAGGCCATCATCCAAAGCAAAATCTCTGTCTGCAATGTGTATTCTGCTATTCAATAAATCGTAGGCAGGGCTTAAACGATAATCTCCCATCGGTGTTTCCAGGAGTGAAAAGTTTTTTAAGTGGGCGTCACCATTTGAAAAAAGGTAGTTAAAAACCAATATTTTAAATAGTTTGGGTGCTTCTAATTTATAGGCCGGCACAAAGGTTTGCATGAGCTGAAAAAGGTCCAGGTAACTGCCCTGATATTTATAATTTTCACCGTGGGTTTGCGGGCTTCGTCCGGCTAAGGAAGCAAAATCATCCTGGGCCCGTTTACTCCCGTCTTCTTTTACATCAAACCGTTTGGTGATATAAGCAGGTTTCCCGTTTTTAAAAAAGATGAGGGCATTTTCTGCAGTTTCAATACCATACACCTGACGGGCAATTTGCATGGTTAAATGTTCATTGGCAGGCATTTGTCCGGCTTGTTTTGCGGCAGCTGGGACAGGCTTTAAAATGTAGCTGCCTTTTTCACCTTCTTCAATTAATCTGAGTTTATTTTTTGCAAGCAAGAGGGAGAACTTTTCCTGCACACCTGAAATTGACAGTTGTTTTCTATTTTCTTCAAATAGTTCATCTGTTTTCTTACTGGTAGCCGGTGATTCATACGGAAGTACATGAGATACTTTTTTACCATTGAACAGTCTGTTCAAACAGGTTTTGCTGTAGGTGCCCTTAGCGTTAGCCAATGTGCCGGGACAATATTTTATTTCAGGTATACTCATTCCTTTGCCTCCATTTTTATTACCCTGATTGCTCCAATGGTATCAATTTTTGCTGTGGTCATCAGGATACCGAAATAATCATCAGGATCAATCCGCAGGTGTTTACATATTACTTCCCTGTTTGATCCTTCAGGTAGCATATTATAGAAAAAGGGGAAGATATAATTGGAAGTGTATGTTTGTTGTGTTTTGGGCAAAGTCAGACTTATTCCCGGTTTTTTGCTATCTGTCATCCAACTTTCATGATAGCGGAATTTAAAAGTCCCGTCATCATGTTGTATCAGAACACCGGCTTCATCATCTTTATATAATACGATTGCTTTTCTCATTTAATATTCAGTGAGTTTTTCACTTGCAAACAAAGCTCCATTCCTAACACATCTGTCAGTTTCTGCAAAGTTCGAAGGGTGGGGTTTCCTTTCCCGCTTTCAAATTGTTTTATTGTCCGTAAGCCCACACCAGAAAGTTCTGCCAGTGTTTCCTGGCTTACATGCAACATTTCTCTACGTTTTTTAATTATCTGAATTATTACCTCAAAGTGCATTATATGGCTCTTTTTTAGACAAAAATAGGTAAAGTTTATTAAAAAACAATGAATGGTGCGTTAAATTGCACTAATTAATGGGTTTATCTGATTTTAACTGTTTGATTTTAATAATACATGCCAGGCAGAAACTTTTGGAGTATCTCTCCACTTTTTATGAAAGGGATTTGGTGATATTGTTAAGCCTTCAACCTCATCACTGCAACACAATCTTCCCCCTTTTCATCACCACTCCCCCGCTTGTGAAGCGGTAAAAATATATTCCCGGGCTGATCCCGCGGGTGTCCCACACTTTTAGTTTTTCAGTAGGGTAAAAGTAAATGCTTTCTATGAGGATGCCTTTGGTGTTGAAAATTTCTACAAACATCTCCTGCCTGCCCGAACACCCTGAATGCTCAAAACAAACATAGCCGCTCGCCGGATTGGGATATGCTTTTATCCCAAAATCAACTTCTTCATTCTCATTTACATGTACCGTGGTATCTTTTACCTCCAACACCCAGAAATCATCATAAGGAACCTGTTGATTATGTGGTGTGCATTGTACATCATATGAAG
>JABMQA010000298.1 GCA_013203545.1 Bacteroidota bacterium | reverse complement strand
GTTCCACATGAAGGAGTCATCCTATTGGGCATTGCCGGGGGAAGGGATGCCATCCCTCAACTGTCAGTCCCTAATCCCCTGAACTAATTTTTGAATAAGGAACTTTCCATCATCCGATATATCAAGGGATGGCATCCCTCTCACGGTAATAAGTCATCCTATGAACCTGTCTCAGAAGCGTACCAAAACCCTCACGGACATTCATAGGATGACTATCTTGTTAGTCCACCAGCTTCCTTTTTTTAACCATAGGCTTCCCTTTGGAAAAATCATAAACCTTCTTCCCGCCATAGGCCGCCCCTAACAGAAGCAAGAATGTAATTCCACTGCCAATGGGTGCACCGTCGCCCGGCACATTGCCCATTGAACCATGTCCGGGAGGCGGAGGGGGTGGTTGGGTATCAGCCGGTACATGCATTGGAATGCCGGTAAAAAATACAAATGCTAAGATAGCTACCGAGGTCTAAATTGTTTTAGTCATAACCATTGTTTTTGTTTAGGGTTGGATGAAGATTTTCTGTCCAAAAGTTGTTTTTACAGTCTGCAGATTGATGATGTATATACCCACTGGCTGGTTTACCGGCATCAGCTGAAATTCATCACCATTCAGTTTTGCCTTCACCAAAACCTGCCCTGAAATATTCACCAAACTGATAATTCCATTTTCCAAGTCAGGATTGCTGATAAGGATTTTCCCATCCAAATACCTGAAACTGATTATTGTTTCCGGGGTGATTTCACCAATGGCAGTAGCATCCCTAAAATGTAGGTAAAACCTTCCGGTTCCGCTTTCGCTGATGGTGGCAAAATAGGTATCCCAGCGCAGGTTGGTAAAGGTGTTTTCCTGGCGGTCTTCGAGCACGATGTTGTAGTTGTTGAGCATTTCCTGGTAAACAGAAAACTCAAAAACACCGCTTCCTGTCACATCCACGCCAATGGGAATTTCGTAATCTTCGATGTTCTGATCAAGAAGTGCCTGCACGGCGTAATCTTTCCCGGTATTCGCCACAAGCTGTGTGTAAAGCGCCAGGTTAGGATTCCCTTTAAATTTCACCACATCGTAGGAAGGATCAAGGCTGTTGGTCATATTTTCATGGAAAGCGATAATGGTTGTATTGGAAAGTTCGTTGCCTTTAATGCGCAACTCCACACCCGGCCAGCTTTCTTTGGATTTGTAAAAATCAGCTGAACCGTGCTTACGGATATCCGTATTAAAAACAATGTTGCCCGCTTGTATTACCCGCACCATAAAACCCTGCCCGGGCTGGATATAATTCTGGCCAAGTATCGAACTGCTGCCCTCACCCGTAAAGCCGGTGTTGCAAACCACGCTGTAATCGTTGTCGCCATAGGTATAACCGCCCGTTTCCTGCCAGATATAAACGGCCTGGTAATCATCAGCCAGTATGCCTGTATTATCAGCAAGGAAATTGTCATCAGCCTGTGCCGATTCGTTGATGGCGATGGTAGAGGAGAAGGGATTCCCGATAAGGTTGAATCCCTTTCCCTGGTCTGCTGTATAAGTAGCTGCATAATTTACGGCAGAAGTACGCACTGTTCCTGTGAAATGTAAATCCCCACTCGGTGCCACGGTAACAGCATAGCCTTTGGCGGCACCAAATTCGGTATCCGAAAATAAAGCATCACCATAAATTATCCAGTAGTTTGTGGCTTCATCCCACCTAAAAAACTGGTGAGGCGGTGTATTAGCGATGTTGTTGGTACTCATCCATGTAGTACTAATTTCCTGTCCTGCTACAGGAGATGAAACATAGTGCCAGTACTGGCTGCCTACATATCTTTCGGCTTTAATATTCCCGTTGCTGCTTCCTTCAACGATGAGTGAGCCGGTTCCATCGGCAGAACTTTGGATGGTGAGCAGGTCGCCACTTTCAACTGTCAGATCGTGGCAGGTGGCTGTTGCGTTGTAGGCAAGCACCGGGTCGTTGGCAAGGTCGGGAATGGTAACATTGTTTACATAAAAAGGCAGGTAATAGCCCGAGCAGTTTCCGGTTGTGCTCCAGTCGCTTGTTGAAGTGCCTTCCCAATATATTTCAGCATATAGCGGATCGGTTCCGGTTTTATATTCATAGGCTCCCATGTCGATGGTTCCAGTGGCTCCCGTTGTTTTATCCAATTTGCGTTCGTAGCCGCTTCCGCGAATGTCGTAGCTTTCCGAGTTGGCTGCATCGCTTCCTGCATCGGCACAGGGTGAATAGCCACAAATACGGTAATCACCATTCACCTCATCTACAAACAAGGGGTTGCTGTTGATGTTGTTACCGTCATCTGTGCCCAGACCTGTATCCCAGGAGCTGCTTCCGCCACTACCTGCAATATCGTTGTAGGAGAATACTGGTGTGCTACTGCTATTGTAAACTTCATTGCCTTCAGGTGTAGCCTCATTTCCCCACAGGATGCAGTTCTTTATTGTTGGTGCGGAAGACGAATAATTGGCCATAGCGCCACCACTGGTATTGGAACTGTTGTTATAAAAGGTGCAATTGGTAATGGCAGGTGATGATGACACATTACGGATGCCTCCCCCTCCATAGGCTCCACCACCCGAGTAAAACATCATGTTGTTGTAAAACAGGCAATTGGTAATTGATGGCGAAGATGAATAGTTGCCTATGCCCCCTCCGCCATTAAATCCGCATACGTTTCCTGTAAAAGTACAATTGGAAATGTTTGGGGATGAATTGGTGGTATTATTAATAGCACCCGAACCCATGGATGCTTCATTTGATGTAAAAACACAGTTTGTAATGGTTGGTGAGGAATTATTGTTATACATACCACCAGCATCACCATCAATTACTTCATTACTGATAAAGCTGCAATTGGATATAGTTGGCGAAGCACCTGAATAATTATACATTCCTCCGCCAAAAGTCCTACAAGCGTTATTGCTAAATGTACAATTGTTAATCGTTGGTGAGCTGGCATAGTTAAACATCCCCCCACCATATTGATAATCGCCGGAACTAGCATCTGCATAACCTTTGCTTACTGTAAAACCGTCCAACACTGCCGTGGCATCCAGGCCGGTACCATTGGGATGGTAAAAAATATGGTAGCAATTGTCGGTGTTTACATCTTGTGTGCCAATATCACCGCTCAGGATGGTTTCGTTGGTGCCTCCTACACCAAAATCACTCCGCTGGGAAGCGGCCGTTTCAGTTCCTGCAAAACCACCATAAATGGCCACTCCGTTTTTCATCTGGAATGTTTGGTAGCGGTCGCCTGTGCCACCTACTTCCACACTGGGGTAGTAGGTACCTGCGGCTACCCAGATGTTATCATCTGAACTTGCTACTGCATCTGTAAGGGCGCTTTGAAGGGATGTGTAGGCATCAGTCCAGGAGCTGCCATCATTACTACCTGTGGCATCCGCATCTACATAGATGGGGCCGAGTCTGTACGGGTCGCTTCCGAATTTAAATTCATAAGCTCCCATATCAATAGTTCCTACTGCACCGCTTGTTTTATTTAATTTCCGGTCGTAGCCGTTTCCACGGACGTCATAACTTTCTGAATTGGCTGCATCATTACCTGCATCTGCACAGGGTGAAACCCCATAGATGCGATAGTCATCACCGGCAGCATCCACAAACAGCGGGTTGCTGTCGATGTTGTTGCCGCCATCGGTACCTCCACTTAAACTCCAACCTGCTCCACTGCCACCACAGCCTGCAATGTCGCAATACGAGATGGTGGCATCTACACCATAAAAGGATATTTCATTATGGGTATTAGCCAAATTTCCCCATATAAGGCAGTTTTTATAAGAGTGGCTATAAGGATCAAAATCGTCACCAACAACACAAATACCTCCTCCCAGATCTACAGCGTTGTTTCCGGATACCGTGCAATTGATTAAAGAAAGTTCTGAGTAATCAGCACAATATATAGCTCCACCACTATAAACAGTAGCGTTGTTGTAAAAAACACTATTGGTAAATGAGCAGGAAGAAGAAACGGATATATAAACTCCACCGCCATAGTTGGCAGTATTACCTGAAAATATGCAGTTTGTAATTGCTTCGCTGGAATAAGTGCTGTAAAGCCCTCCACCTTTGTTGCTTGCGTAATTGTTTGTGAATGTACATTGGTTTATGGTGGGGGAAGAAGTGTGATTATACATTCCACCACCAAAATATTCCGGAGATGAGGCATCGGCATATCCGCCGCTGATAGTGAAGCCGTCCAGTATTGCTGTGGCATCCAGGTTGGTACCGTAAGGATGGTTAAATACATGGAAGCAATTGTCGGTGTTTACGCCCAGTGTGCCTATATCGCCACTCAGGATGCATTCGTTGGTGCCACCCACCGCATAATCTGTACGTTGGCTGGTGGCAGTTTCGGTTCCGGCAAAACCACCGTAAATGGTAACGCCATTTTTCATTTGGAAGCTTTGGTAGCGGTCGCCTGTGCCACCTACCTGCACACTGGGGTAGTAGGTTCCGGCGGCTACCCAGATATTGTCACCTGAACTTGCTGCACTGAGGGCACTTTGAAGGGATGTGTAAGCATCAGCCCAGGAAGTGCCGTCATTATTTCCTGCGGTGGCATCTGCATCAACATAATAGGCAATATTCACATTGTATTCATAAGCCCCCATGTCGATGGTTCCGGCGGCACCAGTTGTTTTATTCAGCTTACGTGCAAAGCCGCTGCCGCGGATGCCGTAGGTTTCGTCGCAGTATGTATTATTTCCTAAATCAGCGCAGGGTGAACTTGCCGAAATACGGTAATCATCACCTGCTGCATTTACAAATAGCGGGTCGGATGTGATGCAAGCTACTCCACCGGTAAGCCCATCGCTTGCACAGCAATTGGCGAAAATTCCTAATCCGGGAAATATGTCTTCACCTGTGCCACCGGTATTACCCCAGGCAATACAATTTTGAACAGTGGGTGAGCCGGAACTTACACTAATTCCCCCTCCATTACCTGATGAAGTATTAGCAACCACAGTAGAATTAATTAAGTATCCTCCTGTGCCATACAAATCCACACCACCGCCGGAACTCCCGGTAGATTCATTGTTGCGTATCAGACTATTTATAATTTCACCTCCACTCCTGATAAATGCTCCTCCACCACGGCTGTCACATTCATTATTTTCGATAATACAGGCAGAAACAGTACCACCGCCTTGTAAATTCAAGCCGCCACCATATTCACAGTCTCCATTGTTATTGCTAATTGTGGAATTGCTAATGGTTCCACCACCATTCATCCAAATGCCACCGCCACGTGAGTCTGCATTATTGGCTGTGATGATACAATTTGTTACCTCTCCATCAGATATCCAGATACCACCGCCGCAATCATCATCACCCTGACTGGTCCCTATCTGGGTATATCCGCCGGTAATGGTAAATCCATCAAGTGTTCCGGCAGTCATGTACACACTGCGAATAGCATTTACACCATATCCACCACCATCGGAGGCACCCGTGATAGTAGTACTGCCAGCTCCATTTACCGATTGAACAGTAATATTTTTGCTTAGATAAACGCGATTTTTGGAATCATTTACAGCAATGGTGCTGCCGCTATTGTAATTTCCATCTGTAACCAGCACAACATCACTGGTGGCTGCATTTGCAGCAGTCACCCCTTCCTGTATGGTTTTAAAGGCCTCGGCCCAGCTTGTCCCATTACCGGATGTTCCAACAGATGCGTCAACATACTAGGTAACCTGGGCCGAAAGCATCACTGGTAAACTTAAAAGAATGGAAATAGTTAAAGTTTGTAGAATTCTTTTCATAATCTTGTCATTTTCTGGTTTGTACGTTAATTTCAGTTCTTATGCTGTTTTACTTCAATTGTTTAATGCAAATTGCTTCAATTAATATTTGTTCTTGAATATCCCAAATATAAAGCATTAAATTGATTCTTAAAATATATTAACATATCAGCGCCTGAACAATACCTGAACAGTGCAACTTATGTAACTGGATTGATGTGTTTTATGGCATCTTAAAAAGTGCAGATATTTTTATACACATTTCGGCAGCAAAATGCAAAGCGGAGTCAAATCACCCAGATAAGTCATCCGATGAATCGGGTTTAAGATGGTAACAAATTCCTCAGGGACATTCATCGGATGACTGAGCGCTCCACATGAAGAAGTCATCCTATTGGGCATTGCCGGGGGAAGGGATGCCATCTCTCAACTGTCAGTCCCTGACCTTTCATCGAAAAACGAATCAATTTGTCAACTATACCAATAAGGAAAAACATTTGTATCTTTGTTGGTAGAAAAATCCTGAAAAATGAAATCATTAAATTTGGATTTAAACAAACGATATACTTATGCGGATTATCTTACCTGGATGGACGACAATCGGCGTGAACTTTTTAACGGCTTTGTGAAATTGATGACACCGGCCCCTTCGCGGAAACACCAACAAATCTCAACAAGTCTTGTAAGTATTTGTTGGAATTTTTTACGTCATAAAAATTGTGAAGTTTACCATGCCCCATCCGATGTGCGTTTACCAAAAACCAAAACAAACGTTGAAGACGGGGCCATTTACACCGTGGTACAACCCGATATTTTTGTAGTTTGCGATCTTTCAAAATTAGATGATAGAGGATGTTTGGGCGCGCCGGATTTTATCATAGAAATTGTATCATCAAATAATCCAAAAAGGGATATTAAGGACAAGTTTGAAATTTATCAGGAGCATGGCGTTCGCGAATATTGGATTGTAAATCCCAACGATGAAAATGTGAGTGTATTTGTTTTGAATGAAAAAGGCAAATATCAATTGGTGGGAATGTATGCTGGCGACGATAAAATCCCGGTAAATATTTTTGATGGGGATTTTAAAATTGACCTGACAGAGGTTTTTATTCCCTGAATGAAAGTAATCCCCATCTGCACACAATGAAGAAGTCATCCTATGAATCTGACCTAAGAGCTTACCAAATCCCTCAGGGACATTCATCGGATGACTATGCCATCAATATTTCATCAGTTCCACCGCAAGATTCTGATCGCTGCTTAGCCCCATCTTTTTGCGGATCCGGTAACGGATGGTTTCAAGGGAAGGCCCCGAAATATTGGTGATGTTTGAAATATCTTTTGTCTGCATGTTCAGGCTTAACAATGCGCAAATCTGTAACTCCCGTGGTGTGATATAAGGAAAATTATTGTTGATGGAAGCATAAAAGTTTGGGTGGAGCTCTTTAAACAACTTTTCAAATTCCCTGAGCGGCTCCCTGTTGTTTACCCTGTTAAGTTCGATAAGAATTTCATCCTTGAGCTGCGATTCCAATGCAGCCTTTTCCAGCGACATCCGTTTTAGTTTGTTCTCTTCCACGGAAAGCGCATGTTTTTGCCGGAGCATCTTATGCCGGCTTCTGAAGATGAGGAATACCATAATGGCAGACAACAATAAAAGTATGAAAAGTATAACCAAATACCGGCTTCTGGTTTTATGAAAGGTGTTTTCGCGTTCCAAGGCAATTATTTGTAATTGTTTTTTCTGATTTTCGTATTTATTTTCTATTTCAGCAATTTTCACTTTCAATCACTGCATGTTCAGGCTATCCTCAACCTGCTTCATTTTGCGGTAGTAGTCATCAAGCAATTTGCTGCCTGAAGTTTGGATTTCCAACCGGGTAAGTTCGGCTAAAAAATCTCCTTGCAAATCCAGATTTCCGTTTTCCTCGGATAATTTTTTGAGCAAACATTCATGCAAAACAATGACTTATTGTGAGCTAAGGTTATTCTACTGAATGCCTGATCTTCCAGTCATACGCCTTTTTCATTCCGTAACCTGCACCCAATGCAAGCAAAATGGCAATTCCACCACCTATGGCTGCGCCGCCGCCGGGCACATTACCGGTTGAACCGTGACCGGGAGGCGGGGGTGGTGGTGGCGTATCGGCCGGTGAAGGGGTAAAAATCAACATCAATAATAAAACGATCAAAGTTTTAATTAAAAACATGGATATACTTTTCATACCAGATTTGTTTTTGTTTTTTCTTTTTTAATTCATTATGACTTTTGTGCTAAAAGTATCCGTTGTGGTAATTACTGTAATAATATATGCCCCCTTTTTCAGGTTTATCGAATACCGGTTTAATGCATCCCCGGTTAACGGGAACCTTTGCATTTCCTGCCCAATGATATTCAATATAAATACATTTCCTGTGTTTTCATTGGGGTTTTCTACGTATATTTGATCACCGGCCAGATATGCCCTGTATTCAGTGTACGGATTATCACCAGGCGTTTCTGTAATATCCTTAAAATGCAAAAAGAACCGGTTATCATTCCCGTAATTGATTTCAGTATTGTAGGTATAATATCTCATATCAGTAAACATATTCTCCTGGCGGTCTTCCAGCAGTATCAGGTTACCATCCAGTTTTTCCTGGTATAGCGAGAACTCAAAAGTACCGGGCCTGGTTGTTTCAATTCCCAGGGGTATCTCCAAATTTTTAATCCTGTCCAGGGGAAGTGATTGAACTGCATAGTCCAGTCCATCATATTCAATCATTTGCGAATAGATTGAAAGATCAGGGTTTCCAAATATTTTTGCCACATCATATGACGGGTCAAGACCAATACTCATTTCGTTATTGAAGGCAATAATGGCACTGTTTTTCAATCCATTTCCTCTAATGGACAATTCTGCACCCGGCCACTCATTACCACTTTTATAGAATTCAGCATCCGAATGTTGACGAATATCAGGATTAAAAATAATGACCCCATTGGAAGCAACCACCTTAACCATAAAGGCCTGTCCGGGTTGAACAGAATTATCATTCAGTTGGTAACCGCCTCCCTGCCCTGTGAATCCTGCATTGCAAATAATCTGGTAGTTATTTTCGATCCCAGTGAACCCCCCCTGCTCGTTCCAGATAAAAATTGCTTCAAAATTATTGTCCAGTATTTCCGAATTATCAGCCAGGAAGTTTCTTTCCGAAGCTGTTTCATTAATGGCTATGGCAGATGCGAACGGATTGCCGAGCAAATTAAACCCCTCTCCCCTGTTGGCGGTATAGGTTGTAGCATATCTTACTGTATCACCAGAGGCATTACCTAAAAATAGCAAATTCCCATCATCGGACCTTTCGACAGCATAACCCCTGCCCTGAACAAATTCGGTATCGGTAAAGGCTTCCGGGTCACCCTCCGAGCCATAAACAATCCAGAAGCTCAAGTCTTCATCCCACCTGTAGAACTGGTATCCAGGGGTACTAACGATATTGTTTGTGCTTAACCAATCCTCTGTGATAGCCTGTCCTGTAACCGGTGATGAGACAAAATGCCAGTAGGTATCTGAAACATATCTTTCGAAATTGATGTTACCTGTTACGTCTCCCTCAACGATGAGCGATCCCGTACCGGTTGCATCCGACATTACCGTAAGTGTTCCTGCACTTTTTCCATCGCGGGAGGCCTCAACGGTTAAATTTCCATTTATCGTTAATGCCTTTCCCGGATAAACAAACAAGCCGGCACCAGCCTCGATAACCAGGTCATGGCAGTTAGCCGGATCCGAGGGTGCGCTGGTAATATAAGGGCTGTTTGAGGCATCGGTTGAAATGGTTACATTGGCAATATCATCCGGAACCAACAGGTGGTTCCAATTCCCGCTTGAGCCCCACTCCGCGCTGGATGACCCGGTCCATGTTAGTGGCACATAACCATCATATTCAAAAGAACCAATATCGGTGGTGATCATCCGCTCGTATCCTCTCTGATCCTCCGGTGGTACTGCTATGCCATTGTTGGTGCCAACACCCGAACCGGCCATTATAGCAACACTGCCAAAATCAATTGCCAGGGTCTCTGTTTGATTTAGTGATCCATTATAAGATAAGGTATCACTAAGTCCCAAACCGGATTGCTCTCCCGCCAGACAACCATCTTCACCATTAATAAAATCGTTGCTGTTCTGGATTTCGACAATATTATTTCCATTGTTGAAAACGGTACTGCTTTGATTAAAAAAGTCCTGACCGGTTTCATCGCTAAGTGTATTGTCAGCAATAATTGAATTCTTAATATATACCTCCGACCAGGTTACAAAAACGCCGGCTCCGTTTCCTCCGCTTAGGAAGGTAAATCCCAACTCGTTGTGGGCAATAGTGCAGTTGGTGAGCGACAGGGTTCCCTGGCTGTAAATACCTCCGCCATTATAATATGCGAGGTTATTATGAAAGGTGCAATTTAACAGGTTTACACTCCCCAGATAGTTGTAAATTGCCCCTCCTGATCCCTGTTCAGCTACATTTATAGAGATGGGGGCCGAATTGTCGTTGATGGTGCAATCGGTCATGGTAAGTGTTCCTTCCTGGCCCTGGGAGCCATTATTATAAATAGCGCCACCAAAATAATCTGAAGAGCAATTGTTAATAATGCAGTCGGTCAACGAAAGTACGCCATTGTTATATATAGCGCCACCTGAATTATTGGTATTGTTACCATATCTCAGGGTCATGGCTTCGAGTTCAACAAAGTCGTCAGCGTTATTGATATTTATAATATTTGAATTTGCCATACCGGGATCCATGTGCGGTTGAATGATTGTTGAACCGGCACCATTACCGGCAAGTGTCAGTTTATAGAAATGCCTGTCTATCTCCAGGGCTGTATTGTCCAGATTATAAACCTCCCCTGATATGTTGATTAGTATAACCGTTGAATCGGGGTTTGAAACATTATTCAAAGCATATTGAATACTTTTCCAGGCACCGGCACCGGGACTATTGCCATAACCATCACCATCCGTACCTTCAGAATAATTTACAAAATAAGCATCCGAAGCCGTCAGCTCCGTCATCTGTGAGTTTGGATTATTTACCGCGGTTGAACTGTAGTAATTTTCATTTCCTGCATCACCCCCATACTCAAATATCCTAACCAGGTAGCCGGTTGCGGGCTGCAAATCAGAAACCGTTACCGTTGTTTGATTTCCATTATACACACAAAACCAATCGCCCAATTGTGAGCCATCACCAAATTTCTTATCACCAATATAGGTGGTCCCATCCATTGGCGTTGCATTACCTATTCCGGTTGTCATGCAAACAAGGGCCTTTGTCCCATTGCCACTGATCCATGAGAGGGTCATCTCATCGTTTTTAATATTGGTGAAAACAATTTCTGAGGCCTGCACAGAAGGCTCTTTTGCCAGGGTACTAAACGAAAACCCGTTGCCGTAGGAAGTGCCTTCGCTATTGGTTGCATAAGCTCTGACAAAATATTGCATATTCTGGGTCAATCCGTTTATGTTCGATATAAAAACGCCTGTACCACTTCCGTTGTTGGTTGTTGCATCCCCTATGGTTGGTGTGCCTGTGGTATTCCAACACACACCTCTTACAGTAACACTGGCACCACCGTTGTTGGTCACTTCCCCACCGCATCTGGCCATGGAAACGCCAACATTGGTCACGCTATGGGTGATTACAGATGGGATATTGTTATCCCTGCCAATAGAATAATAACCATCGCTCAATTCCGTATCTGCAAATAAAATCTGATTACCATCCACGGATGTCGCATTGGCAATCACTGAAAAGTCGCCTGCACTTTCGCTCTTTACCAGAAGCTTGTAATTGGAAGATTCCGTCCCTGCTGAAATTAATTCGCCGGCACCAAATTCACTGCAATCAAAAAGCAAATCGGGTTGATTGTTAGAATAATCATCAATATACCAAATACATCCTGCCCGGATATCGGCTTCTGCTGATAAATCGGCTGTGGATGTCCCCGATAGTCCATTATTGGCAAATGCAACAAACTCTGTTGTAAGCATAACATTTCCATTATCCTGCATGGAAAAACCATTGGACGCATCGGAATAGCCGAATCCCTGGGTTCTCCAGAGCGCCTGTGCAGATTCGCGATACCCCACAGGAAAACCGCCCATTGGCACATCAGAGAATGAAGTGTTAACATTGAAACCGGACAGGTCATAATCACCTGTTCCCCCAAGTTCATCCGAGCAGTCGTCGAGCCATCCATCGGGCCATGATGCGTCAAGTTTATAATAAGCGTGGAGGCTTGAAATATAAGCAGGCGTATCACCCGAAACAATGGGCTTGTTCATCCATGCATCCAACTCCTGTAACGACAGTTTTTTATTCCAGATACGAACCTCATCGATAAGGCCATTAAAGTAATAACCAGTAGGCAAACTGCCACTACCGGCCTCTGCGCCAATCAACATATGGTTATCGGGGTTATACGATATTGACCGGGCGCCCCCATCATCATGAAGTGCTTCACTGGCATCAATGTACAGGTCATAATCGGTTGTACTATACGCTGCGGCCAGATGATGCCATCCTGTGGACAATCCGGTGGTAGGCACAGAAATAATGTAAAAATTCAGTGCTGTCTGGTCGTACACGGCAAACTCGACTTTTCCTGAATTATCCAGTTCAAGAAAGAATCCGCCATCATCGGCGCAGGAAATTATCCGCTGATCGGTTGCCGGTATCCAATCGCTTACCCAAATCCACATCTCCACAGTAAATTCATCGGTAAACTTGCACTGGCTTCCCATATCCAGATATGTATTTGTTCCGGTAAAGGTTCCTAAAGAGCCTCCGGCCTGAGCAAAAATGCTGCTCGTACCGAGCATAAAAACGGTTATTAACATTAAAAATATTCGCATATATCCTCCTGTATTATTTTTCGATTTTTCCATAGTCTATTGAACCGAATCGAAATTATCTATTAATAATGACCTGAAAAGGCCGATATCCAAAAGTTACAAACACACCTGTGTTTATAACCAATCCTTACAAACTTCTTTAACCCAAACACAAATCCCCTATCAGGTTGCCATAAAACACCCTCTATTTTTATGCAAAAATTTACATCGGGCATATATAATAATCACAAAAAACTAATCAACCTTCTGTAAAACCATGTATACAGTAGCTTCAGGAGATGGATAATTTAATATCGCACTCCTGTCAGATCAGCCGCACGCGACTATATAACCCTAATTTCTTTACACGTATGGGGAAATAATGTTGGGAAGAAAATTTATTGTCTTTTTTGTTATTTATGGACTGGGGCCGCAACAAAACATGGAAGATTCGCTGAAATAAATACATAAATAATTTTGGCACGATTTTTTTGTATTGATTTTCAATTTTTTAGGAATGTTAATTGAGATAGGTCATTAAATAATTCCGGGTGTTGAAAACTTTTTTACCAAAAAAACAACCATGGAGATTTAGCTACCCGAATCAAGCAATAAATTGTTCTCATAAAACCTGTTTGTTTCTATGGATTTACTACTTTTGAGCCTTCCAAATTTTACCGGAATGTAGAAATAAAAACGAATAACTGCTTTAGAAAGGGGGTATCCATGATAGAAACCATTAAAATCGGGACCATCAAGTGGCATCATATTCTTGACCCGAAAGAAGAAGACCTGCAGTACCTTGAAAATAACTTTTACTTTCACCCCCTGGATATAGAGGACTGCCGAAGTAAGACCAATCAACGCCCAAAAATTGATATCTATGATGATTACTACTTCATTATTCTGCATTTCCCGAAATTTGATCAGCTCAATCGTTTTTTAACGACAAAAGAAGTGAAATTCTTCTGGGGGGAAGATTATGTAATCACCCTCGGCGCCACCCATTGGGTGGTCACAGATCTGTTCAGGGAAGCCCAGGAACAGGCAGCCCGTAAGGAGGAGTTTGAAATCGGTACCAGTGATTCCCTTTTGTACCATATCCTCGAAAGATTGATGAACAAAACACACACCTTGATCAGGCAGGTAGGTAATGACGTTGAATTTCTGAACCAGGATCTTTTTAATAGACATGCCGAGAAAACCATCGAAAGAATATCCGTCACCCGAAAGAATATCATCCTGATGAATACCATATTCAAACCTCAGCTTCCACTGTTTCACAAATTTGAAAGTGGCGCCATCGAAGGCTACGCCGAAAATATGGAAGATTACTGGGGCAACATCCTCGACTACATCCAGAAAGTGTGGGATATGACTGAGGATTATGGTGAAATCATCGAAGGCCTTTCAAAAACATTCGATTCGCTTCAGGCCAACCGCACCAATCAGATTATAAAAATCCTTACCCTGATTTCATCTTTCATACTACCACTTTCATTGATCACAGGAATTTATGGCATGAACGTTTTGCTCCCCATACAGAGCGACCCATATGCCTTTTACACGGTTTTGGTAATGATGGTACTGATTGTAGGCGGAATGTTTGCCTATTTCAAGGTGAAAAAATGGATGTAACTTTTTGTACACCTGCCATTAATATCTTTCTCTTTTTAAAAACCCGGCTTTTGATACTACCCTTTGGAATGAGCTTTTCATGTTACCACTCGACCAGGTTATCGATAGCTATTTGTTGGGGATGAAAAAGAAACTGGCCCTCATGGGACTGCTTAAAAAAAACAAACCTGTCATGATCCTGGACGAACCTTTCAATGGTCTGGACATTGAAACGGGCAGGATCCTTCGCCTGATACTGTTGCAGCTCCGGGATAAAGGAAAAACAATCATTGTTACCTCGCATATTATCGAAACCCTTACCAACCTTTGTGACTACATCCATCACCTCGATAAAGGGAAAAATATTTCCAGTCACTCAAAAGAAGGATTCCTGGTATTTGAAAAGACGGTTTATAAATCGATAGAGGAAAAAAAAGAACAGTTGATTGGCCAGTTATTAGACAGGTTTTCAGACAATGATGCCTTACACTACAAATGTTAATAAATCCGTTATAGAAGTAAATTCCTAAAACCTCCGTAATATGAAGGACAAAATAATCGAACACATCGACACCCCTGAACTGCTCGAACAGCTTTATCAGAACGATAAAAAAAACTTTAAAAAAGCATTCACCGAAATCTATCCGGAGGTAGCCACAAAACAAATGGCAGATTTTTGGAAGGCACGACTGGAGTTCGGAATCCAAAAAAATGCTGAAGGAGACTTTCGCAGAAAGGATGTTTTGTTTTTAATCTTTTCCTGTATTATTTCGGCAGTATTGATCAAAATTCCTGAAATTTTTGGCTTTAATCCCGACACACTCCAGTTTTACGAAAAGAATGCAGCCCTGATCGTCTTTTTCGGACTGTCAGCCTACCTCTTCCTGACCAGAAAAATCCTCTCCACACAGCAAATTCTGGTTTCTTTATCTGGAGTATATCATTATTCCGGGTCTGGTCTCCGCATCTATCGTGGCAACTTACATAACGAAGAACTTCCCCTTCGTTACCAACAAAATCGCACCGATCATAGCCAATATTTTCAGTCCGCTTGTTTTAATCACACTGTTAATTTACCTGGTCAGCATTATATCCTCTGGAAAAGATCCGTATAACGACAGGGACTTCCTGCTTGTTTTCAATCTCATGCTGTTAGGTGTTATGGGAATTATTGTTTTCTCTGTCTCGGAGATGTCGGAAAACAAAAAACAACGCTTCAATGTCTGGATACTTCTTGCACTATCGATAGTTACCCTGATTGTGGATGTGATCGCGTTATCAGCCATATTGTACAGGCTCAGTGAATACGGATTTACTCCGAACAGGACAGCGGTATTGGGTTCAAACATGCTGATTTTCGGGAACCTGGTTTGGATCATGGTGGACTTATATAAGGCTAGCTTTAAAAAAGCTCCAATTAACAAAGTTGAACTGACCATTGCCAGATACCTGCCCATTTATATGTTGTGGACTGTAATCGTTGTGTTTGGATTCCCACTGATTTTTGGGATGAAATAGCATTTCACAATAAAGTTCTTGTGAGAACATATAAATGTACTTCGACAGTGTTGAAGGTGACAATGAAACCAAATTCCCAAGTATAGGAAAAATTGCACAATATTAGTTGAGTTTTTTATTGCTCATCCAAATCCCCCCTTTTCAAAAACTTAAATATCTTTGACCTGAAAATGATATTTGCATGGATTGCTAATCAAATTCACAAACTGAAAATATGAAATTTATGAAATCCTATTATTTATTCGTTTTGGTTTTGTTACTGGTTTCCTGTCAACCAAAAAAACAGAAAATTTTCGAATGGCGCCCTGAAAACCGTACGGGTGTTTCCTCCGAAACCGGATTACTCAAATCATGGCCCGAAGAAGGCCCGGAGTTGATATGGTCGTATACCGGTCTTTCAAAAGGATATTCTTCACCCTCATTCAGCAAGCATGCCCTTTTTATCACTGGCACAGTGGATACACTGGATATCCTTTACGCACTTGACCTGGAGGGGAATTTCCTGTGGCAGGCCGAAATGGGCCGCGCCTGGAACGGCTCTTTCCCCGATAGCAGGGCCACCCCAACCGTTGAGGACAACAGGGTTTACACATGCAGTGGATATGGTGACCTGGCATGTTTTGATGCCGAAACCGGAGAGAGGATCTGGTTTTATGAAGGCAGTGAAGACAACAACGGGACCTACGGAAGGTGGGGTATTTCCGAATCGCTGTTACTGGACGGCGATAAACTGTACTTTTCACCTGGCGGCCCCGAAACCATGACCATTGCCCTGGATAAAACAACCGGCAAACTTCTGTGGAAATCCGAAAGCCTTGATGATAAACCCTCTTATGTATCGCCCATCCTTGTCGATTATGCCGGCAAACGAACCATTATTAACGTTTCCCAGGGATATGTTTTTGCTGTGGATGCAAGCAACGGTGATATACGCTGGAAAGTCCCGCATAACAAACCGGAGGGCTACAATCCCAGGTGGGAGCTTATCAAATGTGTTACCCCGCTTTTTCATGATGGTGAAGTTTATGTAACCGGGGGCTATGATACCGAAAGCATGATGATCCGGATTGCTGAGGACGGCAACAGCGCCCAAGAAATCTGGAGAGACACCGTTCTGGATGTGCATCATGGAGGCGTAGTTCGTATTGACGGATATATTTATGGTGCCAACTGGCTCAACAACAGCACTGGCAACTGGTGTTGCATTGAATGGGATTCCGGTCGTAAAATCTGGGAAAAGGAATGGCACTGCAAAGGATCAATCATT
>JABMQA010000297.1 GCA_013203545.1 Bacteroidota bacterium | reverse complement strand
TGGGTAAAACGTTTAAATTGAAACAATGAATATAAAAATCATTCACAACGGTTTGAAGACGAATTGCCCGAAACTCGCACAGCGAATACCGCCATCCGGTTACCATACAAATTAAACCAAGGAGGAAAATATGAAAATAACAGGATTATTCATTTTGACAATGATCATTTCGCTAACAGCTGTCTTTGCCCAGGAAAAAATTGAAAACAATTCCAATTTTCCAATTTTTGAAGGCAATTATCTTGGGCAAAAACCACCCGGGATTACTCCTGAGATTTTTGCTCCAAACATAATATCCACAGGTGATTATGAACGTGCTCTGGTATTTTCCCCGGACTATAATGAACTTTATTATCAAATGAGAGGGAGGGAATACAACACCTTTATAATTCATATGGAAAAGGAAAATGACAGATGGTTAAAACCTGAAATGGCTTCCTTTTCCGGCGTAAATGGATATAATGATGGTTATCCGTTTTTTTCACCCGATGGCAAAAAATTATTTTTTGACTCAAATCGCCCATTTGAACCAGGTGGAGAAATACAAAAAAATGTTGACATCTGGTTTCTTGAGAAGAAAACAGACGTCTGGAGTGATCCTGTGCACTTACCTTCTCCGGTAAATTCGAACGAACATGAAAGCACTCCTTCTGTTGCTTTAAACGGCAATTTGTATTTCGAATCCAACAGAGATAGTGAGAATAGTGATTGGGGAATTTTTGTTTCGAAATTTAAAAACGGAGTGTATCAAAAACCTGAAAAATTGTCAGTACCTGTTAATTCTGAAAAGTATGAAGGACATGTTTATATAACGCCTGATGAAAGCTATATGCTATTTGACTCCGACCGTGAGGGTGGATATGGTGACCTTGATATTTATGTTAGTTTTAATATTGAAGGCAAATGGAGTGAAGCTTACAACCTTGGTGACAAAATCAATACATATTCTCATGAAGTTGCACCCTATGTTTCTCCTGACGGGGAATACCTTTTTTTTACGACTTTCAAACTTACACCTGACAAGTCTAAATATTCAGAAAAGAAATTCTCATATGATGAACTAAAAGCGATGCTCAATAGTCCGGGAAATGGTTATGGTGATATTTATTGGGTGGATGCAAAAGTAATACAAGAATTAAAGCCTTAGAAATTAAGTAAACAGAATTGAATTTGGCACTAAAGAGTTTTAACTAAATAGAAAAATACTTGAAATAAACACGTTTTGTAAAAATGATAGAATAAACGAAATGACAGAAGAACTGAAATCCGAAGGCAGGTGTATCTACTGCAACCAGATGTTTTCACAGAAGGAGATCGGGAAACATCTCGCAAAGCATCTTGTAGAAATGGAAAAGAAAGATGCAGATAAAACCATGAATTTCTATTACCACATCGAAGTGCAAGTAGCTGAACTGTTCCTGCATTTGCTGGTACGAGGTGATGCAACCATGAAAAAAATTGATGATTTTCTCAGGGAAATTTGGTTGGAATGCTGTGGCCATATGAGTGAATTCGGCCATAAGAATTTTAGGATAAGTAAGCGTGATCGTGTTGAAGATATTTTTGCGCCACGTGTAAAAATTTTTCATGATTACGACTTTGGCTCCACTACCAGGGTATTTTTAAAAGGCCTGAAATCTTACAGGTTTAGTCTGAAAGGCTCCATCATCCTTCTCTCACGCAATGAACCTCTGAAGCTGCTGTGCAACATGTGCAAGAAAAATCCTGCCGTGAATTTATGCGCTACCTGCAGCTGGGAAGAAGACGCATTTTACTGTGAAGCCTGTTCCGGAAAACATGCAAAAGTGTGTGAGGATTTTGCCGATTATTCCTCAATGCCTGTAGTAAATTCCCCCAGGATGGGCGTTTGTGGATATATGGGTGGTAGTATTGACCTTGAAAGAGATGGTGGTTATTAAAAAGTTAATACCGATGGCAAGACTAACAGTTGCATTTAAAGAGCAGATTAGAAACCTGTCGAAAAAGGAGTTGGAGGACATTGTTATCAAACTGGCCTCAAAAAAAGATAATTGGGACTATTTGCAGGTGAACTACCTTGATAAAGAATGTGGTGAAATTGATCTGTTGAATGAAGCAAAAGCGGATATTGACAAATTGCGAATGAAGAGGTACAAAGGCTATGCTGAAGAACTTAAGCGTGCTAATTTGTTAAGCGCCTGCATAAAACGTATCAACGCGTTTACCAAAGTCTCCAAAGACAACAAACTTGAAGCAGATCTGGTTGAGTATGTTTTGCGGATTCCTTTTTCCGGTTCTGAACACATGCTTGGTACATGCTTTACAGGCTATGATTACAAAGTGGCCCTATTGGTGCGAAGGTTGGTAAACCTTGTAACCGGTAAGCTTCATGAGGATTTTAAACTGGACTACAAGGATAAAATCAACCGGTATCTTGACTTGCTGCACCGTAATTCCGATCATATTGAGACTGTTTACAAGCTCCCAAATAGGATTGACTAATTGGAGTGCGCGAATATTCCGAGCCCAATCCGGAAAATCATTTTTTCAGATACCTTTTTTGGGATTGTCCATTTTTTACTTTCCTCTGGTTTGAAGACTTACCGGTAAGTTTTCTCAGGTTTGGCGGCACCTGTATTAACGCCTTTTCGGTGGCTTCTAATTCCTTTTGCAAGTTGATGTTCAGACCACCTGCTTTGAGTTTTTCGAGCATCTGTTTAAACTGGGTGCACGTTTCCTCCATTTCGGCAATGCGTTTTTGTGCCTGTTCATGCGAAAGGTTTTCCCTGTTTTCGGGAATGAGAAAGTTGTATAGCAACTGGTCGTTATCGAAGCGTAAATTCAGGTAGTTGTCCTGCCCGGGTATGTCTAATAAAAAGGAGTCGGATTTTTCGAAGTCAACCACCTGCATATCATCCATTACTTCGTAATCGAGATCCTGAAAACCTTTTACGATCATGGTTTTAATATACTTCGTCTCCGCTTCATGCATACTTTTGAGATGTAACAAACGGTCGTTATCTGTTTTCAAAAGTTGATAATCACCTGTGAATTTGTCGATGTCAACCTTTTTTAAATTATCGTGTTTGCAGGCTTTCCTGATTTTTCTTTTTAATAGTCGGGCCTTCTCCTGAATGCTACCCTCAAATTTTTGACTATCGATCTTTACGGATAGTTCATCCAATTGTTGCATGAATTTCTGCCGGATGATTTCATCTTTGATATCTTCGAGCAACTCCACCAGAAAATATGTTTCAGTAGTATCCTTTTCTGTCAGAAACTGAGCGAACCGCTTTTTGAAAGTGGCGGCAGTCACCTGATCAGAGACCCGGGGTAGAAGCTTGTCAATTTTCAGTTGATAAAGGCTGAATTCCTGTTCCGAAACCAAATCATTGGGAATAACCTGATTTTCAGTTTCAGGTTTTTCAGGTTTTGATTGTTTCTGCGGTTGTTTAGTTGCCTGCAAAACCTGATGCATGATTTTATTCAACAATTGCCGGTTCTGGTTTAAAGCAAGGTCGTATTCTTTTTTAAGCTTAACGGCCGTTTCGTGATTAAAGGTTGCGCTAAATTCCGGAAGGCTTAATTCCAATTTAATCCCTTCCACCTCCTCAGCTAACTTTTGCAGATTATCGTGATCCTTCAGATTTTTATGAAGGTATTTTATCGATTGGATTTTTATGGCATGAAAACTATCTTTAACTTCTCCGGCATACCCTTCAACTTCAAGGTAATCCTGATAACCTGCTTCAATGGTGTCGATGCGCCCCATTTCGTTCTTTACCCTATTCTTAAAATGTAATAGTTTTTCGATGGTTTTGTAAACCTGGTTGTAATAATCATCAAACGCCTGTTGTGAAACCGAATCAGCACCCAGGAAAATGTAGGGATCGGTATGCTGTGAGAAATCTGAGGAATTATTTTTTATAAATTCAGATGTATCAAAATTAAAATGATGTCTTTCACTGTTGACTTTTTTTTCTTTTAAGTCATCCCACAGCAATTTCAACTCACTCTGAAGTAAAAAAATCTCCTTGAGAAATTTGTCAAAAACCTGTACGGAATAACTTTTGGGGCCGCTCATATTAACTCCTGGGTATTTAATTAGTTAATGATATGCAAAATATCTTATTTTAACAAAATTGATAATTCTCGCCAAGCCACTAAATTTTTCCTTGCGCCTCTGCAAGATTTTTTTTATTTCTCGCAAAGGCGCAAAGTTATTTCCCCGCTCCTCCTTGGTAGATTATTCATTTTCGTCACATCACGCTATTGCTAAATTTTTCTTTGCGTCTCTGCGTCTTTGCGAGATTTTTTTTCTCTTGCAGTGCCGCAAAGCCGCTAAGTTATTTCCCTACTCCTCCTT
>JABMQA010000296.1 GCA_013203545.1 Bacteroidota bacterium | reverse complement strand
GTTTAAGGCGCACGCTTGGAAAGCGTGTGTATGCCAAAAGCGTACCGGGGGTTCGAATCCCTTCCTCTCCGCAATAGTGAAATTAATCAAATAGAAACAGAAAATAATTTATTATTTAATCAACAGAAGTAAACCATGAAAAAATTATTTGCTTTTTTAACAATTGCAGCTATGCTAACCTTCGGTCTCGCCAATGCCATATACGCGCAGGACCAGGAGGGAACTACAGAGGAAATGGCACAGACAGACACCACAGCAATGGAAGACGACTCAACAGCAGTTGCTCAACCGGCGACTACACTTGCAGCTGAGGTTGTTGAAGAGGAGAGGGATTTCCAGCAGGTACTTAAGGAGAAATTTATCGAGGGCGACTGGAAATTTATGGGTATTGTACTGCTTACCCTCATTTTTGGTTTGGCGCTTTCAATTGAAAGGATCATTTATCTTAACCTTTCAACTACGAATACAGCCAAACTGCTCAATAAAGTTGAATCAGCACTGGAAACCGGTGGTGTTACTGCTGCCAAGGAGGTATGTAAAAATACCCGTGGACCGGTTGCAGGTATCTTTTATCAGGGCCTCGACAGGTATGATGAAGGGATCGACATTGTTGAAAAATCAATAGTTGGTTATGGAAGTGTTTTGATGGGCCGGCTTGAATCGGGACTGTCATGGATTTCACTCTTTATTGCCCTGGCACCTATGCTTGGTTTTATGGGTACTGTAATTGGTATGATCCAGGCGTTTGATGATATTGCCGCTGCGGGTGACATTTCCCCTACCATTGTGGCCAGCGGGATTAAAGTAGCGCTTTTAACCACTGTATTTGGTCTTATTGTAGCCATTATTCTTCAAATATTTTACAACTATATTGTTTCTAAAGTCGATAGCATCGTTAATAGTATGGAAGATAGCTCAATTTCTTTCATCGATATTTTAACTAAATTCAAATCAAACAAATAGGAAATCATGAAAGATAAAACAGCGACGTTTTTACGGATATTTCTAGCGGTCTTGTTGGTCATCTCTGCAGTGCTGTTTGTGATTTTTTATTCAAAAGGTGAAGAGTTTACAAACACTGTAATGATGTGGGCATATATACTGCTCGCATTAACTGCTGCATTAACATTTATTTTTCCAATTTTATTTTTTATTTCAGATCCTAAAAAGGGAAAATCAGTACTCATAGGAATAGTCGGATTTGTAATACTGTACTTTATCGCACATTCATTTGCAAGTGGAGGTATCCAGGGGGATGTATATGAGACATTTGACATAACTGAGATGACATCCAGATTCATCGGGGCAATGTTATATATGACTTACATCCTTGGGGGACTAGCCATTCTGTCGATTGTTTATGCCGGTATTTCCAGTCTGTTTAAATAAAGAAAGGATAATCCATGTCAAAACGACCAACACAGGAAATTAATGCCGGTTCGATGGCGGATATCGCTTTCCTGCTTCTGATTTTTTTCCTGGTAACCACAACAATGGATGTGGATACAGGTATCAGCCGGAAGCTGCCTCCTCCACTTGATGATCAAGAACCACCGCCTAAAATCAACGAAAGGAATATCTTTACAGTTCTTGTTAATAGCCGGGACAGATTGATGGTGGAAGGAAAACCAAGTGATATCAGTATGCTCAGGGCACAGGCCAAAGAGTTTATGTCCAACCCGAGAAATGCAACTAACCTGCCTGAGATGGTTACTAAAGAAATCCCGGGACTGGGTATAGTAACTGTGCCAAAAAGCGCGGTTATTTCACTCAAAAACGATAGGGGCACTTCCTACAAAATGTACATAGCTGTCCAGAATGAATTGGCAGCAGCTATTAATGAACTGCGAGACGAACTGTCAATGGAAAAGTTTGGGCGAAAGTATAAAGAATTGATCAATGAGGATGACAAGAAATCCATACAAGATGCCATTCCTGTTCCGATCTCAGAAGCTGAACCTGAAGATATAGGAGATAGATAATATGGCAAGATTTAAAAAAGAAAAAAAATCAGGGGTACAGAAGATCAATACATCTTCATTACCCGATATTATCTTCATGCTTTTGTTCTTCTTTATGGTTACAACGGTAATGCGTGAAGTGACGCTTATCGTAAAAATTAAACCTCCGGAAGCAACAGAAGTTGCGAAGTTGGAAAGGAAATCACTGGTGAGCTACATCTATATTGGTGTGCCCACCAAAGTAGGCCTTTACGGTACAAAACCGCGTATCCAGTTGAATGATCAGTTTGCTGAAGTGGACAATATCCCTGCCTTTATCACTTCTGAACGTCAGGCACGGGATGAAGCCGACAGACGTTATATAACCACTTCGCTTAAGGTTGATCAGGATATCAGGATGGGTATCGTTACCGATGTAAAGCAGGAACTTCGTAAATCAGGCGCTTATAAAATCAACTATTCCACACGAAAAGTTGGTAAATTGAGTTACGGAAATCTATATTGATTTTTTTGTTTTTATGGTTAATAGGTTTTGAAGGAGTGCTGAGGAGTACTCCTTCTTTTTTTATTACCTTGGTAATTGTTAATGATGAGGATTATTATGAGATTCCTTTTGCTGACATTTATCGGAGTGATCACCACTTTGTTTTCCATAGCCGGTACACCTGATTCGGCAACCGCATCTCTGGCTGTTGGAATAAGGGCCCATTATGGCTTTGTGATCATCCATTCCAGGGATATCCGGGCAATAGGGGATTCATATCCATTTGGAATTGAAGTGGATTTAGCATGGCATTACAATTCAAAAAAAAGCTATAACAGATGCCTTTGTCATCCGCGGCTCGGGATCAACCTCACCTATTGGGATTTTGATAACCCCGAAATTCTTGGGCAGGGATACACTTCGCTTTTCTATATTGAGCCCTACTTTGGCGCCCACAGGAATGTTAGTTTCTCATTCAGGGCAGCAACCGGCTTGGCCTGGTGCAATAAACCGTATGACAAGGTTTCCAATCCGGATAATTTGTCCTATAGTACCAGGCTGAGCTTTGCACTTGCGCTTTCTGGCACTTTGAACGTTAGAATTAGAAAAGGGGTGATGCTAAACTTATCAGCAGGCTATAACCATATTTCGAATGGCGGAATGAATGAACCAAATAAAGGGATAAATTATCCTACGCTGAGTTTTGGTGCGGACTATTATATAAGGTATGCTGATTTTTATCGTCATCGTTCAGAAGACTGGAAGAAATCAGGTATGATACGAGACCACATGTTTGTTTACCTTTTTGGATCGGCGAAACAACTTGATGAACCCGGAGAATTGGATCGATATCCGGTAATCGGGGTGCATGCCAGATACAGTCACCGGGTTTCACGTATAAATGCGATTGCTGCCGGCGCCGAAATCTTGAGCGATGGGGCATACAAAGAGCAAATATCGAGATCTGAAGAAAATACTGATCACCATATGGCCGGATTGATGGTTGGAAATGAATTCCTCGTTGGAAAATTTCTTTTTAATCAGATGATCGGCATTTACCTTTACGACCCCTTTAAAGCCAACACAATACTGTTTCAGCGTTATGGCTTGGATTATAAAATTTCAAACAGGTTTGTCACCGGTATTAACCTGAAAGCACACGGGCATGTAGCAGATTTTATTGATTTCAGGTTGGGGTTTTATTGGTAAAAATTATTTCCCGGAATTTGTAAAATCATTGATTTTTCGCCAAACTATTTCTTACAACAATGATTGAATTGCCAATTTATATTACATTTGCGCAAACAAATACTTAAATACCCATGAAAAGGGAAATAATTAAAATTGATAAAGGGAAGTGCACCGGTTGTGGATTATGTATTCCGAACTGCCATGAAGGTGCATTGCAGATAATTGATGGGAAAGCGCGATTGATCAGCGATCTGTTTTGTGATGGGTTAGGGGCATGCATAGGGCATTGTCCTGAAGATGCCATTACATTGGAAGAACGCGAAGCTGAGCCATACAATGAGACCAAAGTAATGGAAAAAATAGAAAAGCAGGGTAAGAATACGGTCCTGGCGCATTTGCATCATTTAAAATCACACGGGGCAGATGAGTTCCTGAATGAAGCGATTGCATATATTAAAATTAACAATATTGATCTGGATGTAACCAGTGAGGAGGATGATGCTGACAGACAGATGATACACAATGAAATGGAACAAACGATGGCAGCAGGTTGTGGTGGCGGGTGCCCCGGTTCTGCACCTATGGTTTTCGATATTGATACGGACGAGGTTGATAAAGCAGGTACATCACAATCCCGTATCGATGCCCCTTCGGAACTCAGGCAATGGCCGGTGCAATTGCATTTACTAAATCCCATGGCTCCGTATTTCAGAAACGCCGATTTGCTGCTCGCTGCCGACTGCGCTGCATTTTCGATGGGAAATTTCCATAACAGGTATTTAAAGAACAAGACCCTGGCAATTGCCTGCCCGAAACTGGATTCAAACCAGGAATCATACCTTCAAAAGCTGATTTCGATGATCAATGATTCGCTGATCAATTCCATCACAGTTGTCAGGATGGAGGTTCCGTGTTGCGGAGGCCTGACCCAAATGGCACAAATGGCTGTTGCCAATTCGTCCAGGAAAATTCCCATTAAGCAGGCTGTGGTTAGCGCCTCCGGAGAGATCTTACAAGAAGCGTGGATTTAATAGAAAATAATAGTCTCCTAATAAATAAATATAATACAATATGTCAGAAATAAAAATTGCTAAGAAATTCTCGATGAAAACATCAGTTGAATATGCTGATGCTTCAGTGGTAAGTAAAACAATTGTCAAGAAAGAAACAGGCACTATTTCACTATTTGCATTCGATAAGGGCCAGGCTCTAAGCAAGCATTCTGCTCCTTTCGATGCCATGATACAAGTGATTGATGGAAGGGCAGAAATTATCATAGATGAAACATCTCATGATCTGCATGCAGGAGAAAGTATCATTATGCCTGCAAATATTCCACACGCTGTATCGGCCACTGAAAAATTTAAAATGGTGCTTACGATGATTAAAGGCAAATAGCAAAACCCAGGCCCATCTTATATAGAAAAACAATAACATAAATAAAAATGAGTGAATTAATAAATAATTCCGGAAGCCGTAAAGAGTTGTTGAAACACATGATTCTTCAACTACACGAAGGCGTTGCTCCCGAAGAGGTAAACGCAAGGCTTATTCAACTCCTGTCGAAAATCCCATACGGTGAAGTTGTGGAAGTGGAGCAGGAGTTGATCAGTGAAGGACTGCCCGAATCAGAAGTATTGCGGCTGTGTGATATCCATTCACGCGCACTCGAAAATGCCATCGACCTGTCGGGAATGAAAATCGTTGAACCAGGGCATCCTGTTGATACTTTTAAAAAGGAAAACATGGAACTCGACAAGGTTGTATCTGAGATCAGGCAACTTTTCGGTGCAATGGACAAAAATGACCTTGCGAAAGGTGGTACTGCATATCGGGATAAATTGAAATCGTTGTACAACAGTCTTATGGATGTGGACAAGCATTATCGCCGGAAGGAAAACCTGCTCTTCCCATATCTTGAGAAATATGGGATCACCGGCCCGCCAACCGTTATGTGGGGCAAACATGATGAAACGCGTGCATTATTGAAAAAGGCCCTGCATGCACTTGATGAGCCTGTAACTGATCCTGCCGCAATGCAGCAGCAGATTGATAATTTCCTCAGCCCGGCTGCCAATGCCATAACCGACATGATCATGAAAGAGGAGGAGATTCTCCTTCCCATGACATTGGATAAACTCAACGAGGCAGAATGGTATGAAATTTACCGGCAAACCAACGAAATCGGGTATTGCTTATATGATCCTGATATTGAATGGACTCCTGCCGGAATTGAAAATACTGACCAGGTATCG
>JABMQA010000295.1 GCA_013203545.1 Bacteroidota bacterium | reverse complement strand
GTGATATATTTTCACCACTGACAATCAGAAAGGAAGGTGTGGTGTTGTTTGGAACTGAGTTTAAAAAGCTTGTTGCTGTTCAAAATACCGGAAATCAGATGTTTGTAAAAAATCTTTATGGACATGTTAGAAGATCTCCTACCATCGATTTTGAGGGGAGAATTTATATGGCAACAAGTCAGGTGGAATTAGGTAATTCAAAAATTGAAGTTTTTGGCCAGGATGGAAGTTACCTTTGGGAATTGTTATTGGATGAACCAGGTCCTTCTTCGGTAATTATTGGCGACAGCAATTATGTTTATGTGCGTACAATTAATTTCTGGGGAGGTGGATTTGGCAAGCTTTATAAAATTGATAAGATCGACCACTCCGTTGCATGGACGTTTTATTATGGCCCAAATGTTTCAGGGAGCTGGGCCCCAACTCTTTGTAGTAACGGAACCATATACCTGGTGGTAAGTAATTATTTTTCGGGGAACGAGGGCAGATATTATGCAATCGATTGCAATGGTAATATAACCTGGGAATTGGATCCATATGCTGCAACAGGTATAGGTATGACACCGTACCAACAAATGGTTCCGGGCGATAACGGCAATATTTATGCTGTTGCCGAGGATGATGATCATATCTGTTATTTGATCGCTATTGAAGACTCGGTTGCACAACTTTCCACTTCAGCCTGGCCAATGTATAAACATGACGTTTATTTTACTTCACAAGCCTCAAATATTATCAATCCTCAACCCAATATTGTTTTGGATAAAATCCTTTTGGATTTTGGTTTTGTTCACACCGACACTACGAAAAACATGGATTTGACCGTCTATAATAAAGGCCAAATACCTCTTGAATTAAACTTGTTCTTATTAAGTAATGTTTTCAGTATCAACACGTGCAAACAATCTTATTCAGATCCTCCAAAATCTGAAATTATCCAACCAAACGATAGCATTATATTTACGATAAGTTTTTCTCCTGTTGATACAACCATGTATTCGGCAAACCTTTTATTATTATCAAATGATCCTGATCAACCGGAAGTAGTTGTTACCCTTAAAGGTAAAAGTACCATAGAAGGAGATATTAAGTGGATGTTACAAGTCGGGGATGTCGGCGGCTCTCCTGCAATCGATGATTTCGGGAATATCTATGTGTCGGGCAATATTAGCATATTAAGAATCAAACCTGAAGGGAAAATTGACTGGGAGATGCAACCTTCCGGGTATCAGCACAGGTATGATTCTGATAATATAACAGTATCAAACACCAACGACATGATATTTGTCCCATGGGAAAACACAATTATTGCTGTCGATTCTTCAGGGATAGAACAATGGGTATTCGACCCGCCACCAGATTACAAATTATATCCTGTTGCAATTGACCATAACGGACATTTGATCGTTTCCGAATCTGCATCAAACGACGGAGGACACTTATATTGTCTTGATATTGAAGGACAAGAATTGTGGAATTTCCAATCAGAAATCAAATTGAGATGTGGTGCTATTATCGAAGAGAAGGGAAATATAATAACCGGAGGCTCTTTAGGAATATTATCAGGTATATACTCTATAAATCCTGAAGGAAATCTAAACTGGTGGGAAGAAAATTTTCTTCCAAATGGCCTTCCGGCCATAGGCTACGACAATCTGATCTATATTGGTGGAAGGTGGGGTCTCCTTGGTGGGTATACGCCAAGGGTGAGGGCATATGATCAGGCAGGAGTGATGGTGTGGGAATATCATCTTGATGATGATTATTACGAAGTAAGCACTTCCATTGTAACTCATCCGAACCAGTTTTTGATCTTTGCTGCTACCGATACTTATAATGATATAGCATCTGTTATCGCTTTGGATACTTTTGGAGAGTTTTTATGGATGGAGACCTACAACGGTGAAATTTACTCAACACCTGCCATAGCGGATGACGGTACCATATGTTTTGGTTGTAATGATGGTTATTTTCATGTGCTCAATCCGGATGGTTCAGAAAAATGGAATATCGAAACCGGAACCGGCTTTAGTACCTCCCCGGCAATTGATAAAAACGGGATGATCTATTTTGCCACAAATGACGGTTTACTATATGCTGTTTACGGTGAGAACGGTGGCCTGGCTACTTCTACCTGGCCAATGGTACATCATGATACCAAGCATACTTCCGCAGTCGACTCGCTTACCGTCTCCATACCTGAAAAAATTCTGGAGGAAGAAGATATTATTTTTTCCAGACCCAATCCTTTTGATTCAAAAACAGATATCATGTGGAAGCAAAATACCCCTTCCACGGTAAAAATTACCATCTCGGATATCCGCGGTAAAAATATACTTACACAAAGTCTGTATTGTCAAAAGGGTACTAATAAATTCAGATGGGAAGGAAAAACAATAGAAGGTAATAAAGTAAAAACCGGGGTATACATTTGTACCCTGAATTCAAATGGAAAGAGCTATTGCCTTAAACTAATTAAACAATAATCGCTATGACTGACTTGAAATCAGGCACATTCTTGCTTTTTTGTCTGTTTGTTACAACAAACTTATTTTTCAAACCATAATTTCCAACACTTCGATATTCAAAATTCGGTGTTGGATATTCAAAATTCACTTTAAATGATAATTCACTTACAAATAACGGAATTCCAAAATACTGATAAAATATGAAAAAAGCTATCTTACTCATTATCTCTACCCTTCTCTTTATCAATTTAGGGTTTTCACAGCAAACCTTCTTTACACAAATTAGCGACGATACATTTCAAATGCCAATGGATGTAATAATTAAGCAGGATGGAAATTTGCTGTTTTGCTCCCAATATTGGAGGTTGAACCAAAACTGGAACAGCATGATGGTTGAAGTTGATATTTTTGGGGATATAGTGAATGAGTGGGTTTTTGAAATGGATGATGTAGAAACCCTGCTTTGCACACGTTTAATTGAGTCAAATGGCCAAATCTATCTTTTTGGAGAAGGGCACAAAAATAATAAAGCGTATGTATCTGTACGAAAATTTGATTTGCAGTTGAATGATATTGAACAATATTATTACGATATCAGCGAAATAAACCCTGGAAGGCTATTTCCATTAAGGGTAATATGCAGGGATACCACATTCCATATTGTTGGCCTTGCCAGGTGCACTAATGCATACCAACCTCCTTTTTATTTAAAAACATCACATTCCGGCTTGTGTCTTAATTCATCCTATTATAATCCAACAACATCATATATTGAGTTGTGGCCAGAGGATTTTTACCTTTCTCCCGGGTCCGAAAACCTTGTTACGATATGTCAGGACTGGAATGTAAATAATAATAGCTGGGCTCATTTATATGAATTCGACAAAACGATGTCAGTGGTATCTCATCTTCCGCTAACTACGGGAAATTTGGGATTTATGATGCTTGGTTACAAAATTTTTAGGGAAAGCGATTCTTCTTTTTATCTTGCACACAATTACTGGGATTTGCTGAATAATGGAGGATGGAATTCACAAGTAACCCGGTTTGACCTGAACGGAAATACATTGAATGGTTTTATCTTTCAATGTGAAGAGGATTCGGCATCATGGATAGCCCATTACAACGGGATGGATACATTGCCGGATGGAAACCTGCTTTTGTGCACTACATGGAATTTAGATTCTGAATTTGGTATTCAACAGGAACCAACAAAGATCATGCTTTTTAAGTTGAGCCCAACCCTTGACCATATTTGGCAAAAATACCTCTTTGGTGAAGAGGGTATGTACGAAGCTTACGCAATGAAAGCCCACCCGGATGGAGGGATTGTAATACTAGGCACCCATAGTCCCACTCCACCGACAAGCTCAGATATAAAGGAAGTTTTTATAATGAAAACAGACAGCACAGGAAACATTATTGTTGGGCTGGATGACAACGAACAACAAATAAAAACCACTGAAGCCATCCTATACCCCAACCCCGCCAGCGATTTTGTAAACATTGAGTTCAGCCAGGCTTACCAAAAAGCGTTGTTTCAGTTAATGGATGTGGGTGGGAAAGTAATATTGGAGAAACAACTATCCGGCAACTACCAGAGCATAAATATTTCATCCGTTCCGGCAGGAACCTATGTGTACAGGATATGTAATGAGGATGGGCTGGATGAAAGGGGGAAGTTGGTGGTGCGCCGATAGGCACTCCTTTGGAGGAGTGAGGGTAAGGGACGAAATCCGCGAAGAATGAGGGGATGGCGTCCCTGGATATAGACTCGCATAGTAAAATGACCTCGCCTTTGGATGGGTAATTTGGCCGCACGGACGAAACGCCTAAACGAACGGGAGTAGTTGAGGAAAGGTCAAACATCTGTCTTAACGCCAACCCCATCAGCGGTAATCATAATCCCGATAGCGCCATCGGGATCAGTGTTCCATTTT
>JABMQA010000294.1 GCA_013203545.1 Bacteroidota bacterium | reverse complement strand
TAACGGGAGTTTCATTATTGCCCCAAACATATTTTTTGGATTCCAACCCGCCCCGGGCCGCATATTCCCATTCTGCTTCGGTGGGGAGACGATAGGTGTTTCCAGTAAGTTCGGATAGTTTTTTGCAAAATTCCACTGCTTCATTCCATGTTATACCTGCTGGAATTTTCGAATTTTCATATTCAGGAATTTTCGAATCCATAATTGTATTGTATTGATCCCTGGTTACTTCATAAACTCCAATATAGAATGGTTTTGTAATAATTACCCTGTGAACAGGGATTTCATTTTCTTCTGTACCTCCCATTATGAATGAACCTGCAGGAATGAGTTTTAATTTCATTCCTATTGAGTTTATCAGATCTTCTTTATGCTCCTGTTGAACCAATTGGAGAGAAACAAGAAGAATGACAAAGTTTGCCAGTTTGAACTTGGCGAGCATATAATATCCTTCTTTAATTTGACAATACCTCGGCAATTACTTTGGGGCCTTGCAAATAGAATTTTTCTGTTTCTTTTGGAATTTCAATAATGACATACCTTTTGAACTTTTCGTTCTGCCCCACTCCAATAATGACTGAAACATCCGGATCGGTGTACCAATATTCGTTTACGGTTCCTGAGATATTAACCTTTGTTCCGATGGCAACCGCTGGCACTATTTGTAATACATCCCTGTAATAATACGTACAGCTAAAACCTTTGGGATAAAGTCCGAATTCACCCCGGTCATTTGAAATGATTTCCAGTTCGATTTCAAGTAGTTTATTATTGCGTTTTGAGGCCTTAATAATCTCACCATTTTCACCGGTAAAGCTTTCTACTTTTTTTACAACAAGTACTTTTGTTTCGAATTTTCCAAAGTCCAATAATTCCTGGCCGGAAATCTTTGATATTGAAATAAGTGCTATAACCACCAATGTTATTAATGTTTTTGATTTCATTGCAATTCTCCTTACTATTTAATAATCTTACCATCTTTAATTACAAATTCCACCGATCCTAAATTAATGATATTTTCCAGTGGATCATTTTTTAGTACAACGATGTTTGCCACTTTACCAGCCTGTATAGATCCATACATCTCATCAATCCCTAAAATTATTGCACCATTCAGGGTTGCAGAAATGAGTGCCTCTATTGTGGATAATCCAACCTCGTTAACAAGTAATTTCATTTCAGTAAACAAGGGCATCTCCATATCATCACTACCTGGTAAAGGGGTATCGCTACCGGCAACAATAGATACCCCGTATTCATGTGCAAGCCTGACCACCGAAAAAATCGCCTGTTCGATTCTATCTGATCTCTTTTCATCCTTAATGGCGCTTGTCATGTATTTCATAACTACCAAAGTTGGATCCAGGTAAACATTCCTCTCTTTCATTGTTTTAAAAATATCATCTAACTTAGGGGAAGAAAGCAGGGTGGTATCAATTGCCAGAGACCCATCTTTTTTTAAGTTCCAGTCGCTCTTCAATAGCAAAGAATTGGCATGTGATATTACCTGAACTCCCGAATTTATTACATCTTCCAGGGTTGCTGGATAAACCACACCATGTGCCCATACCTTCAGGCCATTGGCATTGGCCTCCACAGCAAGTTTCTTCACCAAATCTCCTGAAAGGTGAGCATATATTTTTATACCTGTAGCGCCACATTCCTTTGCGTCAATAATAATTTGAGGAATGTTTTCTTCATTTTCGATAAGTCTCGCCCAGGGAGCTTCCCCTAACAGGTAATCAGGTGGGGTGGAAAGTTTCACCCTGGTATCGTTCATGATGAAATCCCTGCCACCCATGATCGCGGAAAAATAAATATCCGGCCCCGGAAATTCACCGTTCTTAACAGCTTGCCGAATATCCAAAAGGTATCTGCCATCCCCTCCCATGTCGCGTAGCGTTGTTATCCCTTTTTTGAGCGCAATCGTCAGGCTTTCTTCTGAACGTAAGGAGGAGATATGGGTATGCGATTCGATAAGCCCCGGAATCAGGAAATAACCTTCCAGGTCGATTACACCGGCATCCGGATAAACCCTTTCAGGGGAATGTCTTTTAATGTCCTGAATCAAGGATCCCAGGATTAAAATATCAACATCGCTTACCAATTCACCTTTTTCAACATCAACGAAACTGGTATTCTTTAAAACAAGCATTTGTTTTTGCTGTGCTTTCAGCGTCCCGGGAAAAAATACCACTACAAATAGGAATAATCTAATTCCCCCTATTAAAATGAAATTCCTTCGTTTATTCATCCGGTTTCAAATCAAAAATTATATTTGCATCCACCCAGTAAATATCACCCTTGTTGGAATAGAATAAATATTTTCCATCAGGAGAAATCATTGGGCAAATATCCGAATATTGATTGTTGATTTTGTCTCCCAGGTTCATCGCTTCACCAAAACCTCCATCCTTTTTCTGAAAACTGACATAGAGATCTGCCCATTTTCCTTCTGATTGACCATCGGGATTAAAACCTCCAAAGATAATGTAGGACTCATCCGGTGCAATAAAAGGATGACTCGTTGGAAAAGATAGTTTTTCGATCAACACGGGTTCTTGTTGAGCATATCCGTTTTTTGAACGTCTTTTAACTATAGCTCGTTTTGTGTTATCGGTATAGTAGATATTTCCATTATCAGCAGTAATTGCATACATACCATCCCATAGATTTTTTGAAGTTGACCACCCATCCTTTTGCCGTAGCACAGTGGATATGGTAACTTTAGGCTGCTGAGATTTATCAGTACCCGGATCAAATTCCGTATAGAATAATTGATCTCCTATGCGGTTGATATGCGGTTCGCTGTAATATTGAGCGTCAGAAAAATTGGCTTTCACCGGAGTACTCCATTGTCCGTTATCATATTTCATCATATAAATAACTCCGCTATCCTGAAGTGTTCTGGAAAAATAAAATTCCTTTCTGTCAGGAGAAAACGTACATCCGAATTCAACATATTCTTTAGTCGATACAATTCCCGGGGCAAAAACCTCCGGTGTTATACCTGGTGGTTTTTGGCCGAGATACGGTCCTTTCAACACGGGGAAATCATCAGGATCACTTTGTTTATTTGGTGTATAGCATGCACTAACCAATGATATTATTTGTAATATGATAATAAGATAAAATGTTGCTCTCATTGCCTGGCGCCTTAATTTATGTCTTTTAGTTTTTTAATCATCTGTTGTAGGTTTGCATTTTCAGAATCCAACTCCAAAGCTTTCTTAAAGTTTTTGAGTGCAGATTCATTATCACCATTATTCATCAGGGCTTCTGCATAGTTCTCATAAGTACCTGCAGATGGAAATTCTTCTGTATTCTTTTCAAGTAAGAATATGGCAGCTTTCGTTTGCTCTTGTTGTATAAAAAAATTGGCAATAGACCTCAAAAGCGCATCACCATATTCGTTTACTTTTAAAGAATTGTCAATGGCTGTTGTCGCTTTTGCTTTTTCGCCGCTCAGGTAATATAAGGCCGCCAGTTGCGATAATTCCACTGAAGTAGAAAACAGTTCGTCCAGATCCAGTTTCATTATTTGATGAACATAGCTTTCCTTGTCATGATTCAAAAAATAATAGCAGAGATCCAGCATGTCTGTTCCATTAAAATCAACGCGCCCGGATATATTGTCACGATGACTTTCATAGATTTCACCTAAGGAGGAACCCTCTCCTGAGACCAGTGCCCTTCCAATGATGGATGCAATGGACTGTGAAGGTGGGTTAAAATCCCTGTCATACAGAATGGCTGCAATATCATTAATTATTTCCTGTGTGCCGGCTATCTCAATTGATGTGCCTGACCTGTCCTTATAATTGCTCAGCACAACAATACAATTGCCATTGTCGAACCTGCGAAAATTGCTTTTAAAACCATTGATGCTTCCGGCACTGCCATACACCACTATCTCTTCATGGGCGGGACCCCAATTGTTCGTTTTAATATCCCAGCCATATCCGTAATTTTGCATATTTGGAAATAGATTGGGTGTTAAAATAACAGCGAGGCTTTCAGGGGTAATGAATACATTATTTGTTAAAGCCTGGTTAAATTTAAACATGTCTTCAATAGTGGAATAAATATCGCCGGCCCCTATCACCACTGACATATCCACAAAGGTTGCATTCTCTTTTTCATCGGTTAAGAAGTTTTGATAATAGCCCTGGGCCCGATTTTTTACAAGTGTGATATTGTCATCAATACCGGAATTATGCATACCGGCAGGGGCAAAAATTCTTTCCTGAATAAGAATCGGATATGGTTGTCCGCTTACCTGCTCAAGAATAGCAGCCAGCACAATATAATTGAAATTTGAATACCTGAACATGCTTCCGGGCTCACAAAGAAGTTCTTTGTCCTGGAAATATTCAAACAATTCATAGATGGTATGGTGTTTTCGTTCACATACATCAAAATCTTCCGGTACATCCGGAAAATCAATAATGCCTGAAGAATGCGTCAGCAGGTGGTGGATGGAGATTTTATCTCCGGTGGTTTTTGGATAATCCGGAAGGTAATCTGAAACTTTTCCGTCCAGTTTCAGTTTACCCTCCTCTACCTGTTGCATTACCAGAATGGCTGTAAATGACTTTGTAATTGAGGCAATCCTGAACTTTGTATGAATTGAATTTGGAATTTCCCACTCAAAGTTCGAATAGCCAAAAGCTTTTTCGAAAATTATCTGATCTTTTACTGCAACTAGGATAGCCCCATTAAACCCTTTGAATGTGGAATAGTCCTCCATCAACTCGTTGATTTTTGAATTCTTCGTCCCATTTTGCTGTTGGCAAAATGAATTGCATGCAAATAGTAATTGGAAAATTACTGCCAGGCTAATTGTTTTCCGAATCATGAAATGTGTTTTTGTAAGATTAATGATTTTTCCCGTAAATATAATGGTTTGAAAAATCCCCGAAAGCACATTTTCGATGAGGTGTAAAATAAATCTGTGAAGGCGTTTATAGTCCTGTTAAATCCAAATGAAATGGACAAACAATCTAATTTTATTGAGCACGATCACATTTGCTCAGTAGATGTTATTTTAAAATTGTAATTCTTCAATAATCTTTACTGAAACCCAATAAATATCATGATTATGACAATAAAACAAATACTTCCCATCAGTGGATATAGTGGCAACACCATCATATTCAGAAGAATTAATTTCAGGGCCCAAATTAATTGCTACTCCCCACTCATTCTTATTATCCTTAAAACTTATATAAATATCATAATCGCCAAAGCCTCCGGGTCTGTTGGAATCAAAGATGATAAATCGCTCATCCTGTGCAACAAAAGGATGGAATTCCTGGTATTCGGAATTTATTTTATCATTTAAAATTTTTCTTTTTATGTAAATATTTCCCCTTTTTTCATATTTTACAATGTCTGCTTTTTCCATGGGATAGGAACCTATTAATACATCGGTTACGTAGATTGTTTGGTCATTTGTTGATGAGGCAAATAAGCCGGGCATTAGCATTTTGGGTTCTTCCCAGCCATTCTGAATTATATTGAGTGTCATAATGTGAGGACTTAATTCATTCTTCTCATTAATGAAAAGCTGTGCGAAATAAATGGTATTTGAGATTGGTGAAAATATTGGCTCCCCAATGGATTCTTTACTTGAACGTGGTATTGGTAATGGTTTTGTCCATCCGCTATTGTCCAATTTACTGAAGAAAATATTGTGTTTATCTGATCCTATGGTATCACAAGTATAAAGCATGAGCTTTTGATCCCTGGAAAAGGTAATGCCATAATCATCAAAGCCTTTCCTTGAGATAATTCCGGGAGCAATTATTTCCGGTGTCAACCCCGGTAGTTTCTGACCAAGATATGGCCCTCTTAACACTGGAAATCCATCAAAATCAGTTTGTTTGGATTGGTGTTCAGAAATGAAATCTGAAATGATACTAGATACGGTATCACCCGCTGAAGTTAGATCCTTTATTAGCGACCAATGACCCCTGTTTTTAATTTCAAAATAGGCAGCATCCGGATGCCCAAGTTTTTCCAATAATTCGATGTAATAGATATTTTCAACTTTTCTGGAATATGAATCATCATCGCCGCAAATTGCGACAATGGGTGGGGAATTTGCATTGGCATGAAAACAGGGAGCGGCATCATCGATCAGTGGCGTGTTTTGGTGGTCGGAAATGTTTTTTTCTTTGCGAACGGTATAGTGCGTCAGGGTTTGTCCACTCACATTAACAATACCGGAAATATCATTGCTGTTCACTCCAAACGCTCCCGACCCAAGCATCATAACAAGATAAGCACCTGCCGAATGGCCGGCGACAAATATTGCACTGGAATCCCCGCCATATTTTTCAATATTATTCCGTACCCACAAAAAGCTTTCAGCGGTGTCCTGTATATAGGCCGGATAATTTACCTTCGGGCTGAGCCTGTAATTGGGAATAGCTACAGCGATACCTTTTTTAGCAAAATGTTGCCCAATTGCCCTTGTATGTTTATCATCTTTACTCAACCTCTCCAGACTGCCTCCGTGAAACCAGATAATGACGGGAAAGTTTTTTTGTTCGGTTGGAAGATACAGGTCAAGAAAACATCTTTCATTTTCGTAATCATCCGCAGTGTTGTGGGGTTTAAAAAATATGTTGGATTCAAGGCGATATTCCTTAAAATCAGTAGTCTTTTTCTCTCTGTTATTTGCAGACTCATTACATGAATAGGGTATTAATGAGATAATTGCAACAAAGGTTATTGTAATCCGCTTTGAAATTCTATTCATATTCTAATAAATGAGTAGCCAATAGGCACTGCTTCTGTTGTTATCAAATATGGCTGTACAAGTAACATACAGTCCACATTATATTTATATTATTTTCTGAAAGAAGGTGTTTATTGTACAGTGCCTGATCGATTTACAAAAGATCAGTGACGGTTAAGCAGAGGTCACCACCGGAATATTCAATAAATTCATAAAAAAAGCTGCCTGATTGCAGACAGCTTTTTTTTTGTATAATTTCATTATTCCACAATAAGCCTGTCAAGTGTGAAGCCATTTTCAGTCTTCACTTTTACGAAGTATATTCCCGGATTATAAGCAGCGGTGTTGATTTTGAATTTGTTATTATCAATATTAAAATGATCAACCTCCTGTCCGGTGCTGTTCGTGATCCACATTTCCTCCATAGTGTGTTTGCATCCGATTTGCACAGATGTAGTTGCAGGATTTGGATAGACTACCATATCGGTTTGTTCCATTTTAATAGCATTGGTATTGGTTGTGCCGAGTAACCAGGCAATAGAGCGATTTAGTATATCTATTCTGTCATCCAAATCAACAATAGCAGCGATTGAAACTGTAGTAAAGATTAATTTATAATTTCCGGCATCATACTGATAAGCTCCAATGCCATTAGGGTCAGGAAATATTATTTCAAGCAGGTCATCACCCTGATGTAGAATGAAATCATCGATATACAATCCATCGTCAGTTACTTCTTCGGTGTAGATATCAAAAACAGTAAATGCCATACCTTCGGTGCATGAACCTTCTACACCAAGTATGTTTGCGGTGTCGGGATTAGGTAGTTCAATGTTCCATACATCCTGAACTACTTCATTGAGTCCCAGGATATCATATGGGAATTCCCCTGAAGAAAATATCCCGTAAGAGCCATAACGGTCGTATAGATAATCCTGTGATGATAACAACAATGTGCCATTGTCCAGCTGAAGGTAAAGCAGTAGGTTGAATTCATCATTTTGGGTCATGGTTTCACTATTCTGCCAGGCTTCTCCCGTAAACCAGAACACTATTGGGTAATCTGACATATACGCCTCATCCGGGCCATCCAGAGCAAGGTCTTCTACTTCATAATATTCATATTCATACCACATTTCATCAAGCGCAGGTTGTATAAACTGCCAGTCATCGGTATAAATATCCGGAGATTGGAAGCTGCCGTCACGATCAACATAGAGTATCTGTTGAGCGCTCATGTAGTTTGTTGCAACTAATAATAGCATTAATGATAATGCCAGGGATTTCGTAAATTTTTTCATAAGAATTTCATTAGGTTAATACTAAGTTTTTAAAATCTTACCAAATATATGAAAAAAAACAATAGTACAATTTTACTGTAGTCTAAATAATTTATGAAAAATAAGAGTAGCAGGAAAACAATTTTGCTATCACATTGATAAACAATATCTTTGTGTGGACAAAATGAAACAATTTCCTTTGGGTATAAATAGCAATAATTCTTCAAACCAAAGTTCAGTTTTTCGAAAACTAACCCAAGTTGAAAAAAATCGGGGGCTGGTAGATCCTAATTTTTCAGCTTATCCAGTATTTCTTTTGCCTTTTCATTATTTGGATTCAATTCCAATGATATCTCATAATTTGTAATAGCTTTATCTTTCATTCCACTTTTCAAAAATGCTTCGGCCAAACTATCAAATGCATTAGCTGATTCCGGGAAATTTTCGGTGTTTATTCGAAAAACTTCAATAGCTTTTAATAAATCATCTGTTTTAACAAATGAGTAGCCAATACTATTTATCCCATTCTCTATATCCTTTGCAATACTTTTTTCAACAGCACCTTGTTTATACAACCTGAGCGCAGAAAGATATGATTGCAAGGCAACTTCCGGTTCATTTTGCATCCGATACATACGGCCCCTGCGACAATATGCCTCTGCTTCACTTGTTATTAGGTAGGGCTGGTCAAGTAACATACAATCAATTTTATTGGCAAGTTCAGAGGCACCCCCCTCGTAGTTAGAAAGCACAATTATTGTGTACCCTTTTTCAGGATATCGTCTGAATTCAGAATTGAAGCCGCCTGAACCCCCATTATGATATATAACCGTTGTTCCACCAAAAGGAACAACCACCCACCCATAGCCATAATATCTACTGGGTTTAGCAACAGTCCACATTATTTCTTTATTTTCTTCAGTAAGGGGCTTTTCAGTATATAATGCCTGATCAAATTTTAGAAGATCCATAACAGATAAATACATCCCACCACCTGTGTAGGCTGCCGGTTCGCCTATTGCTTTCACAAATCCCTGGCTGGCACTTGAAAGCATATGACCATATGCCTTGTTTGAAATCAAATCACCACCAAAAGTCATTACAGCAGAATTCATATTTAGAGGATCAAAAATTCGTTGCTGCAAAACTTCTGCAAACTTCTTTTTTTCTACCTGTTCGATGATTGCTTTAAGAAATAGAAATCCTGTATTTGAATAATTGAACTTCTCACCAGGGTTGAATTCAGGTTGAATTTCATAAATGAGCGGTAAAACGTCTGCTATTTCCTTATAATTTTCCGATTCTTCCTGATATCTTTCATGAGACCGGTAATCACCCAACCCGGATGTGTGATTCAATAGGTTTTTAATTTTGATTTCATCAGCAGTATTGAATGGACATTCCGGGAAGTATTTACTTAAAGGATCATCAATACTTAATAATCCATCCTGGTGAAGTTGCATAATCAGGGTTGCAGTAAAACTTTTCTGGATAGAGCTAAGGTTATATCTTGTCTCAGGCGAATTATTGATATGCTGCTCCTTGTTTGATTTACCAAATGATTTTGCATAGATTATTTTCCCCTCTTTTGCAACAAGGATGGTTCCTGAGAAAAGATCATACTTCACTTCTCCCTGAACAATTTCATCAATTTTTTTATACAAAGAATCCTGAGCGGTGGCGTGAGGAGCATGGAGAAATAATAGGTATACAATGGTAAAAATTGATTTTACTAAATTCGATTTTAGCGATTTCATAATTTTTCTCTTTTCATAATTGATGTGTTTTAACTTCTTTGTTGTAAGGCTTTTCTAATTCATTACCTATTTGTGTTTAGAAATTGTGTCCATTCCTGAAATATTATGTTGAAATTTTCAAACCAGATGAAGTCATCCTGGATAATATTTTTAGAGCAATTAATGCCACAATAGCGTATTGTATAATGCTGTTTTCAAGAATAAAATCTGTTAGTGCATTCAGGCTCATAACCAATTCATTTACTAAAGAACCGGTTTCCGGGGAAGGTTTAATTGTGATTATGTTAAATAATGTGAACAGAACGAATATGAAAGCATCCATGAGTAAGAAAATTACTATATAAAAAACACTGTTGTGAAATATTTTTGGTTCACGGGCTTCAATCAAAATTTTATTCATCACTATGCTGTTGAAATCAGGATTCTTCAACTCCAATTTGCTGTTGCATAATATTTCTCTTGTGAGATTGTCCTTATTTGAATTTTCCATTACAAGATGTTTTTTGCCTCTGTTTTCAATTTGTGATCTAATATTATGTACATTTTTTTCCGTGCCCGATGTAATTTCATTTTTACGTTCTCACTTTTAATGCTGGTTATTTCTGAAACCTCATCAATCGTATTTTCGTTCAAATAATACAGGGTTAAAATTAATCTGTCTTCATATCCCAATTAATCCAGAGCGATGTTAATATATTTTTTCTGGTCGTCCATGGTCAGGCTTTTATATACCGACTCCACGTTTTCAATACCAACATTATTATCATCAATTAATTCAATACTACAAACCCCTGCTTTGTGTTTTTTAATTTTGGATAATGAGCAGTTTACAACGATTTTATAAAACCAGGTTGAGAACTTCGAATCTTGTCTGAACTTTTTAAGCGACTTAAATGCCTTTAGAAAGGAGTCCTGCACAATTTCTTCTGCATCTTCTCGGTTATTGACAACTCGAAATGCTATCGAAAAAGCCATATGTTTATAGTTTTCAATAAAATATGAAAATTTGGATGTATCACCATCAATTACCTTTTTAAGATACGAGTTCTCCATTTACCTGGATTCCTTTTTCTCAGTTTTTTTCTTGAAAATGTAAAATACGATCAAACCAATGCCACCAAAAAGAATCGCCATAATAGGTACAATCATATTTTGATCTAAATCACTGACCAATGACAATAAGTACCCAAATAATAATCCAAATCCAATTCCAGTCAGCAGCGTACCCCACATTAAAATCTGATTTAAAGGATTGTCATTTTTTGTCATAGTTGAGATATCGAGACCTTTTTCTATCATGGCTAATTTTTCCTTATGCAACATCTTGTGTCTGAAATGTATTATCAGGATTACTGCAGCCGGTATTATTCCGTAAAAGAATAAATAGATCATTAAGTCTATACGCTCTTCCATTATCAGTGTGTTATTAAGTTTATTAATATGTTATCATTTTGTATGACTATTCAAAATGCGAGATGGTAACAGAAAAATGAAAATATTTTTTTATAACCTATTCAAAACACGTATTGGCAATACAATTATAAAAATAGCAAGCATCTTCTGATTTTAATCTCAGGTTGTCTGATGATGTTGGTTTCAATTCTTCCCCGAAGGAGTCCGTTGGATAATTTCGGATGAGATCCAGTATATATCCCAATTTTTTTCCTTTGCTCCTGCAAACAGAATAAATCTTCCATCTGCGGTTATACCCTGAACATAAGATCCGGTGAAGGGGTCGAAAACACTTTGGATATCTTTAGCCACAGTCCATTCTCCATTTTTCATTCGATAGGATATGCAGGTGGTCATTTCACCAAAACGCTGTGAGCCGAAAATGATATAATCGCCCTCCGGAGAGATGAAGGGTCCAACTTCAAACCGCGGGGTGTTAATGGCTGTATCCATCATTACAGCAGTCTGGAAATTGCCATCGGTAAATTTTGAAAAGAAGATATCCGAATTGACCTTCCCATTTTGAAACAGTACCCTGGTGAAATAGAGCGTATTGTTTTTGTCAATGGAAGCAATGAATTCATCTCCATTTGTATTTACACCCGGGCCGGCATTTACAGCCTCACTCCATTCGTTTTCAGTTTTTTCGGCAAACCAGATATCACCAACACCCTTTTTATATTCGCCATCTTGTTCCTTCGGTCTGTCTGAAGTAAAGAACAATCTCTGTCCATCAACAGAGAAACATGGATAAGAGTTGTCAAAGTCACCCGAAAACGGGGCAATCCGGGGCGTTGTCCAAACGCCGTCCACCTCCTTCATTTGCCATATTTTACCACTGTAATCTCCTCTTACCCAAAAAATCTCTTTGCCATCCCTGGAAACAGCCACCCCGGAATGTGCACCAATTATCCGCATTGCCCTGTTTGGTTCGAACAATTCAAGGGTTGTCCCAGGATTTTTTGCCCCAAAATATTTTCCTTTATAAACCGGAAAATCCCTTGAAACCCTTTTTGCCCCTTTTGAAATCAAAAATTGCGATATCGCCTTTTGATTTGTTTCTTCGGACAATTGAAACGGTGTTGTGGCATTGTTGCTTCGGGTGTTTAAGTCGGCACCTTTCGCGATCAATAATTTGCACATATCCAAATGGCCAAGTTCTACGGCCATATGAAGCGGCGTAAGTCCATAGCTGTCCTGACTGTTGATATCCATACCACAGGAAAGTAAAAATTTAGTTGCTTCCATGTGATTTTGCCAAACTGCCGTATGCAACAGCGACATGCCCATGGTTTCGTCATCAATCGAAGTGCCGTTATCTATCAATATTTTTACAATGTTGAGATGTCCGCGATATACAGCCTGAAAAAGGGGACTTTTTACGGATTTCTCAGCAAAGTTTGGGTCGGCTCCTCTGAATAGCAGATAACTCACAATGCTGTCATTACCAATCATCGAGGCGAAACTGAGGGGCGTGTATGCACCCTCCAGCAGAGTATTGAGCTGTGCTTCATCTTCATCGATAATCAATTTTACCTCTTTGAGGTCGCCCTTGCCAATTTGATTGAAAATGTTTTGCGAGAATGTAGTGCTACAGCAAAACATAGTTAGCAGAAAAAGGATGTTAGGTAGGATTTTCATAATTTATTTTTTTTGTAACTAATCAGTCTATTTATCACAATTGCTCTTGTCAACGGTTTAATTGTTCTTTATCTGGACGGCTATGGCCTGAAGGGTTCAATTGGTTTATAATTTCTGCATCAACCCAGTAATAATCAAGATCAATCGTAAAGAAAAAATAATTACCATCGGGTGATATCGCTCCCGGAAAACGGGCATTTCCCTTGCAAATGTCTTCACCCATGATGATGGGCTGAGACCAGGAATCATCGTTTTCCTTAAAGCAGATGTATAGGTTAACAAAAGAAAAACCTCCCGGCCTGATTGACTCGAAAATGATAAAACCTTCGTCGGGTGCGATATACGGACTTGCGTTTCCCAGCCCGTCGTTCAGTGGCGCTTTCAATTTCTCCCTGGGCTGGTATTGGCCATTTTTGTAAACCGATCTGTAAATATCATGATTGACCGAAAAATAAATATTCCCATTTTGAGCTACTGATGGCCTTAATTCATTATACAGTGAATTTACATTGGGCCCCAAATTTTCGGGTTCCGACCATCCGTTTTCGGTTTTTTTAACAAACCACAAATCATTGTCTTTAAATGTACCATCCTTTTCCAATGACATTTGTGAGTGGAAAAACATGTTTTTTCCATCGGCAGAAAAGGCCGGATTGTTGGCCTGATATTTCTGAAATATCGTTAATGTGTCGGGGAAGGCCCATTTTCCGTTCACTTTTTTGATGAATTTAATGC
>JABMQA010000293.1 GCA_013203545.1 Bacteroidota bacterium | reverse complement strand
TTTCTAAATTGTTGATTTGTGTATTCAATGGTGTTTGACTCGCGGACACCAATCGGTATGGATAAATATTAAGATAACCATTCAAAGTGTAAACATTCTCAAAACTTGTTCCATGAATAACAGAAATTGAAACTTTAAAAGTTGAAAATGTATTTGGGTTCCAACTGCTATAATTGCTCCAACCTAGTTTGAATGGGGTCGAATAAGCGCTTACTGTCGTAGTTGACGCTTGAAAAAATGGCAATCCCAAATGTCCACTTCTCTTTGTAACTGTTCCAAATCCTTGATTGTAATTATTCATGTATCCTGAAAGGTTTTCCAAAGTCAGTGTTCCTCCAATTGCTCTATTCATTTGTTTTACTGACATGCTAATAATGCACGAATTACCGGCGTTTGGATTTTTTATTTGAAATCCCCAATATCCACTTGCCGGAATAACCATTTGGACATATCCGCTAGAAATAGTTCCTGTAGAAAATGATCCGTGCGTCCAAAAATATCGTCCATTCGGAGCATATGTGGGATCAGTGTATGAAAAACTTGTATTTCCATTAATGGCATTTGTTTCTAGATTATTAGTTTGTACGGTCAAAGACGTTTGACTCGCAGACACCAATCGGTATGGATAAATGTTCAGATAACAATCCAAAGTATAAACACTCGTAAAATTTGTTCCATAAATAACGGAAATAGACACTTTGAAAGTTGAGAATACATTTTCGTTCCAAAAATTGTAATTACCAAAACCAAGTCGAATGATGGGAGAATAAGCACTTGAAGTTATTGTCGATGCTTGATAAAACGGCAATCCAAAATAAATTCCACTTGAAATGCTTGAAACATCCAGATATGATATTTTCTCAACCATGTAACTATCAACGATGCTATGACCCTGGATGTCGGTTATGCCAACTGTGGCGACCTGTTGTAATTCGATGGTAAGGTTATTTTTTACCGGATTTGGATAAATTTTTATCCAATCAGATGACTGGTTTTCGCTTACGAATAGGCCGGAATCCGGTGTAAATTCCCAAAAATCACTTGTGTATGATGTACTGCCTTGCCCAATACCTAAAAAACCTTTTGAACCTGCTGAGCAAGAAACCGCTTCCCACCTTTCCTCCCCTCCGAAATCTGCAAGTTGAGCCCATGTATCATTTTCCGGGTCATACACCCAAAAATCTTTGTGTTCGGTGTATGGAAATACGCCATTTAGTCCTGTACCAATGTAACCTTTATTGCCGATTGAAAATCCAACTGCACCTGTTCTCGCGGTACCACCAAAATATGTTTTTTCCAACCATATATTATTTGCCGGATCATATTCCCAGAAATCTTTGTAATAGTTATCATTGAAATCCTGCCCCGTGCCAACATAGCCCCTTAAACCGATTGAAAAGCCAACAGCCTGATCTCTTGCCGTACCGGGAAAATCGGCCATTTGAGACCAGATGTTGTTTATTTGGTCGTATTCCCAGAAATCGTGGTAATAGGTACCGGATGGTGTACCATAACCTGTTCCGACATAGCCCATGGGGCCTATGGAAAAACCAACGGCACTTCGTCTTACCGGGCCACCGAAATTGGCTATTTGCGTCCAGGTGTCGCTTTCGGGATCGTACTCCCAAAAATCTTTTTTGAAGGTTGATCCTGTGTAACCGGTACCAATATATCCTTTTGTTCCGATCGCGAAGCCTACAGCATCCCATCTGGCGGCGCCGGCAAAGTCGGCCTTCTGTATCCAGGTGTTTGTTTCGGTGTCATAGGCCCAAAAATCTTTATAAAGTTCATCTCCAGAACCTGTTCCAATATATACGTCTGTCCCGATAGCAAAACAAACGGCTCCTCTTCTTGCCGTACCCTGAAAGTTTGCTTGTTGTGACCATTGAGCCTGGACATTATAGATCATCAAGCTCAGTATAATCACCAATAAATGTAATGTTATACTTTTCATTATCAAATGGATTTAGTTATTAACCTTGATGTTACTGTCATACTTTAGCCCGACCTTTTTACAAATGGTTTTTTCATTTTTACTACCATGTAAACATTTGAAGAAATTCCGGCATCATTGAACAACCTTATAGAGAGTACTACTTGTTGAAAGTGGCCCATCAACATACCAAATGTATTGGCCATCCCAAACAATTCCGGAAGGTTTTGTGTTTTCGCTTGAATGGCTTTCGATAAGGGTACCGGTGATGGTATCGACCTTGAACAGCATGTTTGAGTTGTAATCGGCGATCCATAAATATTCATCCTGCAGGCAAATATCCCATGGTTGCGCTGCTGGGGCTGCAAAATCATCGAAAATACTTCCTTGTAAATCAACTTTGTAAATCCAGCCATCCGGATTGTAATAAGTTGCAAGCCAAAAAAGCCCGTTATCGTAAGCAATTCCACCAATATATGTTGCAGGACATTCGAACTGATAATTGACATTGCCAGAAAGATCGAACTGGTATGCTATACCTGGATCGTATGAGCCAGGATGATCAGTCGACCAAAGATATTGCCCATCCCACGTCAAGCCATAAGCATCTTCCATCGGACCTGAACAAACAAACTCATAAGTACCTGTTGAAGGAATGAATCGATAAATTTGATTACCTTCAGCGGAATACTGTCCGAAATAAATGTATTGCCCATCCCAGGCTAACCCAGATGCTTTACCTGGAATTTGGTAGGTTTCAACAATTGTCCATGCTGAATCTGAGGTTGAAAATGACCAGGTATCACCCTCAGTTATGTTTCCATGATCATCATGCGCCACAATTTTCCAGTAGTAGATCGTGCTATACTCCAGAGTACCTGTAGCGTAAAATGTATCTGCAATTCCTGTTATTACCTGAGGTGGTGTGGTGGTTTCCGTTCCAAAATAAATATCATAGGTTAAAGGATCGCCATCGGGGTCTGTGCATATCCATGAAAGTTCCATCCCTATGGATTGGTTTATGGCTCCATCTTCAGGATTGGGAGATGAAGGTAGTTCAGGAGGCAGGTTTGGTGTAAGATAATCCTGAACGCAACGCGCGGAAAAACCATAACTCTCAGCGTCGCCACGGCCTACACTAGTGTAGCCATAATTAAGGTCCCGGAACCAGGCGAAAGAACTATTGAACTCACTTGACGACCAAAAGTAGGCGTAATTAGTGAGATTGCCGAAATTACCATCTGGGCTGCGGGCACCACCAGAAAGGGCAGTAAACCCAAAAGCATCAGTACCTGTATTTTGATACCAGCCGGTTGTTGATTTAAGATTTTTTCCGGCATCATAACCTCTCCATCCGGTGTTATTCCAAATTGGATCACCAACAGGGTATTGGCTGTCAACAGTGCCTTCCAGTATTTTCCAATCCTCATCAGTTGGAATATGCCATCCACAAGTAAGCGGACAAATACCTTGTGTGCCCTTTGTAGTTGCATATTGCATCATTTCGTTCCATTGGTACAAGCCACCATATTCATCACAATTTGCGATGTTATTATTATAACAATATTTTTCAATTGTACCATTGTTTGTCATTTCTTCAACGCCATCAATCCTTTCACCAACATTTAAATTCTCCGCCATCCAACACTGATCCCCAATCTGCACCGTTGCATACTTCTGCATATCCCGTGTATCAACCAACGTATCCCCACATTCCAAAAACGGCACAAACCCAAACGCCACATTCACCTCATCCCTC
>JABMQA010000292.1 GCA_013203545.1 Bacteroidota bacterium | reverse complement strand
CTATGATTTCATCATCGGTTCCATCAACAATATTCCAAATGCGTTTGGCGTACTGCAGCAGTTTATCCTGCTTCTCTTCTTTCATCACCCGCATCATCCCCGGCCATACGATGGCCAACGTTCTTGCATGATCAATGTCATACAGTGCCGTGAGTTCATGACCGATGCTATGGACTGCCCAATCCGGGATCAAGCCTGCTGATATCATTCCATTGAGCGCCATGGTGGCACACCACATCACATTTTTTGCTGAATCCATATCTTCAGGATTCGAATAATATTTCGGGCCCTCCTCAATAAGTGTCAGTAAAATCGCCTCTGCCATACGATCCTGCAATGGGCTGTTTTGATGATAAGTGAGGTATTGTTCGGTAACATGGATGAATGCATCCACCACACCATTACCACGTTGTGTGGGTGAAAGTGACCTTGTGGTTGTTGGATCGAGCACCGAAAATTTCGGAAAGGTATTCGGGCTGCCAAAAGCCAGTTTTTGGCCGGTTTCTTTTCTCGAAATCACGGCAAACGCGTTCATTTCCGAACCGGTTGCCGGTAAGGTTAGTATTGCGCCAAGAGGGATAGCCTTTTTTACCTTCGCATTTTTTTGAAGTATCTGCCATGGATCTCCTGAAAAATATACTGCTGCTGCAATGAATTTTGATCCATCCAAAACCGACCCGCCTCCTACGGATAATATGAATTCGACATTTTCTGCCCGGCATATCTCAACAGCTTTCATCAAAGTGGAATATTCCGGGTTCGGCTCAATCCCACCAAATTCAATAACCGTATGATTTGACAATGCCTTAGTTACCTGATCATACACACCGTTCGCCTTAATGGATCCACTACCGAAAGTCAGCAAAATTTTGTTGTTTGAGGGAATCTCTCCCGAAATAGCAGTAATGGTATCCTCCCCAAAAATAATTTTGGTTGGATTATGAAATTTGAAATTATTCATCTGTATGTTGATTATTTATAAATATTGATTAATTCGACGGAATAAATGATGGCTGAACCAGCAGGGATCATATCCATATAATTTTTATCACCATAGGCGAGATGGGATGGGATATAAAACTCGAAAATCGATCCGGGCTTCATCATTTGAATGCCATCAGACAAGCCTTTTATAACCTGGTTCAACCGTATGCCCACCGGGCCGGTTTCGTATGACATATCAAAGGTGGTGCGATTGACATACATGGCACGGTAATGAATGGTAACACTGTCGGTGATAACCGGAAAATTTCCTTTCCCGATTTTCAGCACTTTGTATTGCAGGCCATCCGGTAGTTCCTCCACACCTTCCTGAGATTTATTGTTTTCGAGAAAAATCCGGCCCTCCTCCTTGTTCTTTTCCAACATGATTTGAAAACGTTGTGCCTCTATCTTTTCCAACTCCTTTTGGAAACCATCAATTAATTGTTGTTGAACAGTGTCAGAAAAAACGCTGGAATCTCCTTTTAACCCATCCACCAGGCCTTTGTAAACCATTGCCGGGTTTGCTTTTATCTCCTGCTCACGGATCCCCTGCCCATAATCAAAACCAATGATATAACTTATCGAATCCATTTTGGTTGATGGCTTCAGTTTTTCAGGTTCATCAATCCCGGTTTTGCAAGAATACATCATCACCAGGGCGCTGATAGATAAAAAAAGCAATACTTTTTTTCTGTTCATTTCAAATCAATTAAATTTGAGTTCAGGAAAAAAATAAAAGATTTTGGGCTAAAGCCCATTAATTGTCTGTTTTTCAATATCCCCGCCCTTAAGGGCGGGGATAGGTATGACCTATTAACCTGGGCTTTAGCCCAAATAATCAAATTATTCATTAAGCAACGCCCATCCCGGATTTTTGTTTTGCTATCCGTTTTCTATAAAGCACATAATACATCGAAGGGATAACTACCAGCGTCAGGAAGGTGGCAAATGCAAGCCCGAATATGATGGTCCATGCCAACGGATTCCAGAAGGCAGCACTATCGCCCCCGAAGTAAATATTCGGGTCGAGGTCGGTAAAGAGGGTATAAAAATTAATATTCATACCAATAGCCAATGGCAGAAGGCCAAAAATAGTTGATGCAGCAGTCAATAGAACAGGTGTTAAACGTGTAGCGCCACCTGTAATCACTGCCTCCTTGAAATCCATATCGCTATCAACAAGTATGTCAGTATAGTCGATGAGAATGATGGCATTTTTAACAACGATACCAATCACAGCAATCAAACCCATACCTGTCATTACAATCGAAATGCTCATACCGAAAATCGTGGTGAAAAGGAACACCCCGATCATACTAAAGAGTACCTGTGCTAAAATGATGAGTGGTTTTGAGAGCGAATTAAACTGCGATACCAGGATTAAAAACACAACAGCAATGGCGATCATAAAGGCCATCGACAGGAAATCTGCCGATTCTTCCTGATCCTGTTGCTCACCTGTAAACACAAAATCATAACCATTGGGCAACTGGTAATTCTCAAGGGCTGCTGAAATCTCCTGGACAATTTCGTTGGCGTTGTAACCCGTGAGCACATTGGATGCGAGGGTTATGGTAGGCCTGTACTCCTGATGGGTGACACCACCATAGGATGATTGGTATTCGATTTTTGCAATGGATGATATTGGAATTTCGCGCAGCCCGTCAGGTCCTCCAGGAACCGGGATTTTAAGGTTCATCAGGTCGCTGATCTTTTTCCTGTATTGTTCCTTTAGTCTTACATTAATGGGATATTCCTCATCACCCTCACGGTATTTTGATGCAGTTGACCCGTAAAGCGCAGTCCGGAGGATCGACCCGATATAGGCAGTACTGATCCCGTACTGATTGGCCTTTATCCTGTCCACATTGACAATTACCTCCGGTTTGTCAACATCGGCATCCGACCGCAAATCCTCAATACCCGGTATGCCCAGCGAATCGATGAAAGATTTGGTTTGTTTGGAAATGCCGATTAAATCCATGTATGGTTTTTTGGTTTCGCCACGGATTTCCAGGCTAATAGGTTTGCCCGTAGGGGGTCCTGATGCCTCCTTGTCCACAATGATCTCAGCGCCCGGAATGCCCGTTATCCTGCGTCGCATCTCCTCGAGAACTTCTGAGGTATTGAGCCCTGTCCTGAATTTGTATTCCACAAAATTAATCGAAACCTTGGCCAGCCTTGCCTGGGTTGTCCTTTCAAAAACACTTTGCCCGGCATTGATGGCCACATTGGTGATCACCGATTCCACATTCGGGTTGTCGTACCCCACAATTGCAAATACGCTATCCTCCACCTGTTTGGTTACGCGGTTGGTCACTTCAATATCAGTTCCGGTAGGCATGGTGATGTAAACAAAAACACTATTTGGGCTACCCTCAGGGAAAAACACGACTTTGGGAGGCTTAATACCCATCATATAAAAAGTGAAAAAGAATAAAACAACGGTGGATGAAATAACGATGAATGGATTTACTCCTTTTAAAAGAACGTTAATGGTTTTTTTGTACCCGTTCATCATGAGCGGGATCACATATTTTTGAAACTGTTTGATTAAATAAAAGAGGATAAATTTGGTAAACAGCCAGATGATTACCACGAAAGCCAACAGGTTACCGGCCCAGAAAACGCCCGTAGCGTATAAAATAGTTGCGAGGATTGTTACCACAAGAAGGAAAATCGATTCTTTCAGATACAATTTTCTTTCAAGGGGTTTCTGTCCGCGGTAACGCATGAACGTTACTGCAAATACCGGGTTCATCACAAAGGCAACAAACATCGAGGCCAGCAGTGTAATAATAAGCGTGACCGGAATATACATCATAAACTTGCCGATAATGCCCGGCCAGAAAGCCAGCGGAACGAAAGGCATTACTGTGGTCAATGTCCCTGTAAAAACAGGCATCGCCACCTCACCAACCGAAATCCTGGTGGACTGGAATATCGACAGGTTTGGCGTGTTCATGAAATTGCGGTAGATGTTCTCGACAATCACAATGGAATTATCTACAACAATACCCAATACGAGGATAAACGCCAT
>JABMQA010000027.1 GCA_013203545.1 Bacteroidota bacterium | reverse complement strand
TCGCAGGTAACAGGTGAATAAATTGAAAACTTGAAAAAATGATCTTCGCTAAAGTTAACCGTTGAATCAACAATGGTAAAAATATTTGAATAAGGTTCAGCGGCCCTCGCTAATTTACCAACAGTAGCACTAAGATTTATTCCTGACGGATATGGATTGGCCACTACTTCCGGAACCACTGGCCACCCGGAGAATTCCACGTTGATATTTTCATCAAAATCTGTATAGATGTAGGATGGTTCAATGAGTTCTGATACAACGATATAATCAATCTTTACGAGTTCATCGCTTGCAAACGGGTTACCCGCCCTCAGCAATACAGTATAGGTTCCCGGAGTATCATAAACAAATACCGGGTTCTGATCCTGCGAATCAATGGTACCGTCATAATCAAAATCCCATTCCCACTGGCTGACATTCCCCATTGAAAGATCAGTGAATTGAACTGGCATAGGTGTAAGCCCGCTTTTGGGCGTTGCATTAAAATTGGTAAGTATCCCAAACGCTGAAGGTTTCAGAATAAAATTATCAAAATAAAATTGTCCCGGATCGTTATGATTTTCTCCGCCAAGCTGTACCACAACCTGGTCGTAATTCATACTGTCGGCCACAGCACTGAAGTCAAACTGTAGCGTAACCCATTCATCAAACTGCGTAATGGTTTGTACGATTTCGGTTTGTGTGGTATAAGCATCGGGACCAAGCAGGCTGTTTTGCAGTTTTATGGCAGCCGTTGGTGTGAGTCCGCCTGTGTAGTTGTTTGAGGATGTAAAATACACCTTCATATTGAACTTGTTTCGTTGTGTAAGTTTCAGGCGGTAGTCCAGTATAAACTGGGCATTTGTAAACAGGAAGGTTCCCGACCTGTTGTAATCAGCAACATGATTGGTTGGATCGAGCGGATCACCGGTAATGGTGAGGTCGACCAGATCGGGGCCGTCCTGGAACATCCAGCTTTCGATCGTTCCAAAACCGTCATCTTCAAAATTATCCTGAACATCCAGCGCCAGATAGGGTTTTGGTGCTGGCATGGTTGTAAAAGTTACACTCTGTTCTGATATCAGATCGCCGCCCTGATAACGAATTACCTCATTATTGAGGGCCAGATAGTAAGCCTGTTCATATTGCAGGTCACTATCCGGTGTTATGGTTATAACCGTTTTTTCGGCATTGATCTCCCCTGAAAATGGGACAGCCTGCCCACCAGCATTTTCTTCATTAAACGTAACGATCGAAGGAATATGGGCATTTGTAATTGTGCTTCCATCAGCCATTTCCACGGGAAGTGTAAATGTTAAGGCAGGATGAACCGTAATTGGAACATTGGTAGCGCCATTCTCAGGATTGAAAGTCAGGGTTCCCGAACCGGATGGTTTCCAGAAATACAGATTATCAAACCAGATGTCCCCGTTTCCTTCTATCTTGAACTGGAATACTTCAGAAAGATTTACCGGAGGAGCGAAATCGGTCAGGAGAATATCCACACTTACCCATGTTTCGGGTACGATGGTAAACACGTACTCTTTCTCCGTTGGCCCCGGGCTGATCATGTATATACCCAGGTCGGTAGAATTTGATGTCCAGAAATCCACATGAAGATAATCATACCCCGAAACATCCTGACTGGTAAATTCAGTTCCCTGGTAGTTTAAATTTTCATATCTCAAGGTATTGTTGCCAGCAACGAGGTAGTCGACCGTAACAATGGTTTGCTGCCCCCACCAGGGATTAAAATTGGTGCCCGGCAAGTTGGAATATTCATCGCTATATATCGAAAGAACATCAGCGGCAGCATGAGGTGGCGTTGGTGGAACTGTTGTAGGTTCAGGGCTATCAATGGAGAAGTGTACGTTATATGTCAGGGTTGTGGTTCCGTTTTCAGCAGTCACTATAACTTGTGTTGTGCCCGGCAGGGAAACTGCATTATTTATAAGGTAACTGGCACCAGGATCATTGGTAACAGCCGTAACAGTTGGCACTGTGGTTGTGCCATAGGGCAATCCAACATCATAACTCAGGACTGTGGGAGAAAAGCCCGGGACCGTACTTCCATCAACCTGCAGGTCGCTTAAAGTGGCATCGGAGCCGGGAGCAGTCGGGTTTTTCCAGAAATACCAGTTGTCAAAATAAACAACTCCATTACCGGTAACCTTAAATTGGAAAACATCGGAAAGATTAACCGGAGGAACATAATCAGTCAATGGTATATCTACACTCACCCATGTTTCCTGTGTAATAGGAAGAACAAAAAATGTCTCGGCACCCGGGCTGATCAGGTAAAAATTCAGGTCTGTCGAATTAGGTGTCCAAAAATCCACATGAAGATAATCGAATAATGAAACATCCTGATTGGTATATTGTGTTCCCTGGTAATTCAGATTCTCATATTTCAGGGTGTAATTCCCGGCAGCAAGATAATCTATTGTTACGGTTGTTGACTGCCCCCAGGGTGGGTTAAAATCGGTTCCGGGTAGATTGGAATAAACCTCGGTATAGAGAGAAATTACGTCTTCTGAAGCATGAGCCGGGACTGGCGGAACGGTTGTAGGTTCAGGTAACAGAGGTGATACGGTACCATCGGGAACCTGGATATTATCAAAATAGATGATATTATCCTGGGGCCTCGGATCAAAATCGAAGTCAGGTATAATGATAAGTCTGTTATGGGTATTCCCAATTGAAGCTGAAAAATCGAATGTCAGTTCTTCCCATTGATTGGTTATCGTATTCGGAATTTGGATTTCAGCCGCAGGGCTCAAACCTTCGAATTTGATAGCTATATTGCTGATGACCTCTTTGTACACCATGATTTTTACGGTGGAGTTTGTTGCATCAAATGTAAACTCGCCATCATCATCGGTATAACATAAAGCCCATGGGGCGCCGTTTTGTCTGATGATAATTTTTGCCACTGTGGGCGTGGTGTTGATGCCGCCGCTCACCGGATTGGCAATAATCTCCACAGGAGGATTGTCGTCATTATCTCCCACTACCCAACCCCAGTCTGAGCCAGTACCTGCCGGTTCAAAATCAATTGTATGCGTGCTTTGTGCAAATGCATAGAATGAAAAAAGCAGCATCAATCCTGGTAATAATTTTTTCATGATAATATTTTTTAATTTTTATGAATTTCCAATGTGATATGTGATTCCTTAAAGTCAAACCCAATTTGCAGGATTAAAAAAAATCCGGCTCATTAAAACTATAATGAGCCGGATATTAATTATTGAACCAAAACCTTTGTTGTAAATTGTTCACCATCAATGCAAATTGCCACAATTGTATAAATTCCTTCAGGCAATCTGCTTACGGAAATTTGTTGCGGTACTTCCATGAGTTTGATCACGCGCTGGCCGGTCATGTTAAACATTTCAAGTTGTGTAAGGCTTGTGTTTTGAGGAATGTTTATCACATCAACTGCCGGATTCGGATAGATATCAATATTTATTCCCTGGGTTTCCTGAATGGAAATAGGATCATCCAGTAACGCAAGATCATCAAAATAAAACTGTGCCGGAACTAGATGGCCTTCTCCACCGAATTGCACCACCACCTGGTCGTAATTTGCACTATCGACAATGGCCCCAAAATCAAAGTTAAGTGTAACCCACTGGTCGAACTCGGTGACTGTTACCAGAATCTCTGTTTGTGTCGACCATGCATTGGGTCCAAGCAGGCTATTCTGCAATTTAATAGCAGCCGTCGGGGTAAGTGCCCCTGTATAGTTGTTGGAAGATGGGAAATACGCATTCATCTCAAATTCATTTCGCACGGTCAAATTCATACGATGATCCAGTATGAACTGTGCATTGGTCCATTCAAAGCTGCCTGACCGATTGTAATCGGCCACGTGATTTGATGGGTTAACAGGATCCGTGGTTATGGTGAGATCCAGTAAATCAGGGTCCTGAAAAAACCATGCATCAATGGTAGCCCAGCCATCATTTTCAAAATTATCCTGGACATCCAGTGCAAGATATGGTTTAGGTGCCGTAACTGTTGTGAATGTGACGTTTTGACCAGGAATCAGGTCGGCATTCTCGTATCTGATCACTGCATCATTTAATGCAAG
>JABMQA010000291.1 GCA_013203545.1 Bacteroidota bacterium | reverse complement strand
TTTGAACATATTTCAGTTTTACACCCGACTATCATCACATGTTTCACAACAATAAAAACCAGAATGAACAAAATTACATTTTTTTAACAAATCTGCACTATGCTTAGCTATTCGGAAAATTATTTTTATTTGTCTATCCCAGGTCTCCGGCAAAAGCAGGCACAATATACCCCTATGAATGGTACTTCCACCATGTAACTATGTTCCCCACATTGTTTATCTGTTAATCGCCCTCTTTCTTTTTTTATAAGGTTTTTTTTCCATACCTTTGACCGGTATCTTTGTATTTGCTCCTGGAATTTTAAGTTATCAAACACCTAAATGTATAAAAATGAAACGACCCGCTATTTTAGCACTATCCATCGTAATGATGATTTATTCCTGTGCGCCAAGCATTTCAAGACAATTCATTTCAAAACACCCACCACTGAATTACACCGAAGAGGTGATCGTTCTCGGAGTTCAGGATGCGGCACCCGCCGATGCTGTGATATGCAGGGTAAAAAACAAATTTAAAACAGCTATAACGGTAACAGAGGAAGGAAAACTCACCCTATGGGCAAAAACCGAATCAAAAACAGACCTGTCGATAAACGTTGAATTTGGAAATGAATATTATATAAGATGTGGTGTTTCTATGGGATTTTTTGTCGGGCACCCCACACCCGAACTTGTCGACAGCAAAACCGGCAAACTGGAATATGAATCATTTAAAGCAAAAAAAAGATGAAAAGGGTGCATTTGATCATAGTATTTTTACTGTTATCCAAGCTCATCCTTTCACAGGATTTGATAGTCACACCGAATGGGGACTCAATTAATTGTAAAATCACCAAAATTACAAACGATTTCATTTTTTTCTTTTATAGAGATAATGATGATATCCGAAATACACTTCTTCCTTCAGATAAGGTCAAACTATATGCAAGGGGATTTTACAGGCAAAACGTAATATCCGATGGAACTGTCGTAAAAAACCGAACCCTGGTTGATGATTTTCCACGTTTCAGAATGGCACTGAATGGAGGATGGAGTTACAGGACCGCCAAACTCTCCGACGCCATCCCATCTGATTTTGAGCAATACATGAGGAAATTAAAATCAGGATATCACATTAACGGAGATCTTTCGTATTTTATCAGTGAACAGTTAGGTTTCGGGATAAAGTACAACTATTCCAATTTTAAAAGCGAGTTGAATGATATCATTGTCATTCTTCCTGACAGCACGATTCAGACAGGAAAAATGAGCGACAACATCCATATACAGTTCATCGGGCCCTTCGTTAGTTTCCGCACCCTGGATATGAATAATATCAACAGTATCTACTTTAATATGGCTTTTGGTTATCTGTCATTTAAAGATGATGCGGTATTGATATCAAGATATAAGTTAACCGGAAAAAGTGCAGGGCTTTATTTCGATATGGGATATGATTTCAGTGTTTCGAAAGATTTGGTTTTAGGTATTCAATTATCCTATCTGATTAGTTCGCTCTCTAAGTATGACCTTGATGATGGTACCAATATCCAAACCATAAAACTGGAAGAAGGCAATTACGAAAGCCTATCCCGATTAGATTTATCTATAGGCCTCAGGTTTATAAAGTAGGTAAGTGTTTTATGCAGTGGATACTTTTTATTCCATACCGTTCAAGACTCGCATTCATTTTTCCGGCAAACATAATCCTTTCCCTATCCAAAATTTTTCGCTACATTTGTGTTGTGTAATTTCACTTACCACAATATAGTTAGCATACATAAATCTACCGGATCATGGAAAAAGAATTATACTATAAAAAGGAAATCACCATAAACGCATCCCTCGACGAGGTATGGAACGGGCTGGTCAATCCCGAAATCACCAAACAATACATGTTTGGCTGTGAGGCCGTCAGCGACTGGAAATCAGGAAGCAAACTCACCTGGCGCGGGGCAACAGATGGTATTGATTATGTGATTGGAAATGTGCTTGAATTTGAGCCCGGCCAATTGCTGGTTTACACCGTTTTTGACCCGAATGCAGGATACACGGATACCCCATCTAACTACCTGACCACAAGGTATGAATTGTTCGCCGAAGGCACCAAAACAATACTCACGGTTAGTCAGGGTGATTTTGCGAAGGTGGAGAATGGCGAAAAACGGTTTGGCGACAGCCAGGGCGGATGGGAAATGGCATTGCAGGGATTGAGAAAAGCTATTGAAGAATAATACAATCAATGACTTAAGTCCCTAAATTTTGAAATAAACCATTACCTCTACAGAATATTGTACATTTGATGATGGAAGGATGATAATAAACCTGAAATGCCTATTATGTTAAACAAAAAAAATCATTATGAAATTTAAAAACGCCCACTCATGTAACAAGGCTCTGCTACTTGGAATAATACTTATCCTTGTCTATGCCTGCAACAAAGATGACAGTTCTCCGGTTATTCCTGATTATCTGGAGGTAAACTTTCCGGGCATGGAATACCGTCATGACATGTACTATCACCTCGACCACAATTCACGTTCTATTGAGGTTCTCTTCGATGAACAAATAAATCCGGGCACCATTGCCGGCAATATTAAATTTTCTGATAAAAACGGTTCGCTTGATAGTAAGTACAATTATGAAATTGCCGGGAACCTGGTAATGTTGAGGTTTAATAAAGACTTTATCCTGAATGACGGTTGGAAATACTACCTTGAAATCTCATCCCAGGTAAAATCCATCACCGGTCATTTGCTGCCACAAACAGAAATATTCGATCTGCGTACCACCGCGAGCCATGTATTCAAGGTTTCGGATGGTAAAAATAAATCCGGCATACGAAATGCCATTGCCTGTATCAGCGATGTGCATATGGGCGATAAAAGAGCCAACGAAGGAAAATACAGCTGGTTCGGTCAAAACAAAGATGCGATGGAAGATTTTCTCGACACGGTTTACCAGAGTGACTATATCAGGCAACTGGTGATTATGGGTGATCTTTTTGATGAATGGATTGTTCCCTGCTCCGTTTCACCCATTGATCCTGATGCAGGGATCAATAATTCAGCGGACTATTTCAATGCCATTGCCACTGCTGAAACCAATGCAGGAATCATACAACGGTTGAAAAACATTGCCGCCGATACTGCCATCGAATTAATTTACATTCCGGGCAATCATGACATGCTTAT
>JABMQA010000290.1 GCA_013203545.1 Bacteroidota bacterium | reverse complement strand
TCTTTAATCGTGTACGGACTGTTTACATAAGTAATGTTGTAGTCCATAACCAATTGCTTTGCAATAAATATAATATAATGGGTGATTCGATAATTGACTCCCACTTATGAATCGAGAAAATGACTATATTTTTATTACTGGTTGAAGGTTCCATAGTATTATTTTTTACTTAAAACTGATAGGTAATTTAATTGTAGAAACCAAAATTAGCAGATTAATTTTAATAACCCGTTCATGCAAATATTTTTTTGTTGATAATCTGCGAAAAAGTTGTCATTTTTTTTCCATATCAATGAAGACATAATGCAGGAAAACTACGAAAAAAAGTATTACGAAATAATAAATGAAAGCATGGAGGTCAGAAGCAGATATTAGCGTTTTTTTTATAAATTTGCCACCAAGTAAAAAAGCACAAGGGATATTTGGTTGATTACACAATTTATTTAAAAATGTAAATTTTTTAATATATTTTAAATACATAATCTATGAGGGCAATAATTATTCCTAATTGGGTGAAGCAATCAATTAAATTTAATGATGAATACAACAAATTAACGGAAGACCAAGAACAAAATTTTAAAAACAAACTTGTCAAATTTTGTACAGAAAAACCACTTGTATCTATTGTTATCCCTGCCTGGAATGAGGAGGATAATATTCTGAAAACATTATATTCATTAGCAAACAACAATTTTACCTTCGACTGCGAACTTATCGTGGTAAATAATAATTCTATCGATAATACACAGCTATTTCTTGATCAATTGAATATTAAATCATTTATTGAAACTACTCCCGGAATTGGCCCGACTCGACATAAAGGATTAATAAATGCAAAAGGAAAATACATTTTATGTTGTGATAGTGACACCATGTATCCTCCAACTTGGATCCAAACGATGATTAAAATATTTGAAAAGCATGCCCCAAAAGGGGTTACAGCTATTTTTGGTGGTTATTCATTATTTCCTACAAAAGGGCATAATCGGATTTTGTATGCAATTCATGAAGAATTAGGCTCTATTGCAAGAAGAATAAAGCATAGAAAACGAAAATATTTAGCAGTTTTTGGGTTCAATTTTGGTTTCTTAAGAGATAAAGGTATCGAGACGAATGGATTTATTCTGGAAAAACCCAGAGTAGGGATAAATTTACCTGGCACTCCTGAATTTGTTGCTAAAAGTGAAGATGGGGTAATGGCAAAAGCATTGGAAATGCGGGGTGGAAAGTTACTATATGTCCGATCTCGGAAAGTTCGTGTCTGGACATCCGATAGGCGGCTTCTTTATGAGGGGAGTTTCATGGATGCAATTAAAATAAGAGTTAAAAAATATTTGGGAATTAAATAGACTGATTGATATTGTTGAATTGCAAATAAGAGTAAGAATTTTTCAATAAAATATGCTATGAGCTTTAAATTGAAATGGACTTATAAACAATTTATGAGATTTCGGGATTTTAAAGAACACAAAAACACCATGAGATCTCCGGTGAAGTATTACCTGAGTCTTTTGCTAAAGTTAATTCCAGGTTTGTATAAAAATACTATAAATTTCAACCTTCGCAATGGTTACACAGTTAAAATCAAAGACTTTATGTCAATATTCATTTATCAGGAAATATTTATTGATAAGGCCTATGATCTTGAAATCAATACTAGTAATCCGGTTATATTAGATGTGGGAGGTAATATTGGGTTGTTTGCATTAAGAATGAAATCTTTGTATCCTGAATCCAGAGTTTATAGCTATGAGCCAGATCCTGATAACTTTAATTTATTACTGGAAACGATTGAAATAAACCATCTGAAAAATATCGTACCTGTTAATAAAGCCATTATGGATAAAATAGGTACTGTAAAGTTGTATCTTTGCCCAACGAACCATGCTGGGCACAGTGTTTACAAAGAAATATCCGGTGATAAATTTGTTGAAACTGAAACTACAACACTGGAGTCTGTATTTTCGGACAATGACATCACCTTTTGCGATTTATTAAAACTTGACTGCGAGGGTGCTGAATATGAAATTTTGAAGTCGCTGAATAGTGAAATGGCAAGCAAAATCCATACAATAATTTACGAGCCCACTCACAAATTATATTCTGTTGATAGGCTAAATAGCTTGTTAGAAGAACTTGGATATAGCATAAAAAAACGACGGCAACTAATTATTGCAACAATTAACAAATCCTAGTTCATATTTACTCACTCACAATGGTGTTAAATCTTCAGTATACACACCCGATTTTTTTTAACACTTCTTTACCGGGTTTTCCTTAAATATTCTACATCCTCAAAACTTCGTCTGTTTTTGAATAATAGAATGCGGTAGAAAAAAGTGATCGAGTTCATTCACGGTAGCGAAAGTTGATTACTGTGATAACTGTAATTGCAATTAGGGTTTTTTAATATGAAATCAAGTCAATTAAATATTTGTAAACCGACACGCTCAAATATTTTTTTTTGAAATGTAGCGAAAGAGTGAGTATTTTATTATTTTTATCCCATCAACGGAAATAATGTGATGGGAAATTTATAAAAAATACTTTAAAAGATTAGATTAGCAACTAAATTTTATGATCGACTCTTACTATAGAATAAACTGAAACACTAAAAAATCTGATGCAGGAAAACTACGAAAAACAGTATCACGAAAATGTACATGATAGTCTGGTGTTCAACAACAGATATTATAATTGCAGGGCAAAGCTTGCAAGGCTAAAATATTTTAAAAATTTGCCGGACGATATTAAAATTCTTGAATTCGGGTGTGGGCTTGGGCAGGATATCTATCTGTTTCCTAATTCAGTAGGTTATGATATATCAGCATACAGCCTGGATTTTTGCAGGGCCAAGGGCATCACAACAATCCGAAGCATGGATGGAGCTGAAGATCATGCGTTTGATGTGGTTTATTCAGCCCATACGCTTGAGCACATTATTAACCCATATGAAACCCTTACAGCTCTTAAAAGTAAAATAAATAAAAATGGAAAACTCATTTTGATACTTCCAACCGAGAAGCATGGCAAAGCTTCTTTTGAGATGGACACTAACCAGCATCTGTTTTGCTGGAATTTCAGAACAATTAACAACCTGTTAATAAAATGTGGATTCGAAGTTTTGGAAAATAAATACTTCAGAGGAATTGGTTATGATAAGTTTTTGTTTACAAGTTCTTTTGGTATCCATTTCTACAGAAGAGTTACCCAGTTTATTGCTTTTGTATTCGGAATCAAAGAACTTTACATCATTGCGCAACCAAAATAAATCAATTTAATAATAATAGTTTATGTCAAAAATCAGGGTATTAGAAACAATAAGGCAGGGGCAGATAGGTGGGGGTGAATCCCATCTGATTGACCTCATTGATGGGTTGAGTGATAATATTGAACCTGTTGTTCTGTCGTTCACAGATGGATTTATGATTGATTATTTCAGGGAAGGGAATGTTAAAACACACATTATCCCAACACTCAAACCATTTGATTATAAAGTTTGGAAAGAGATTAAAAGTTTCATAATTGATGAAAAGATTGATATTGTACATACGCATGGAACACGATCGACCACCAATGTCCTCTGGCCGGCACGACAACTGAAAATGCCCATCATCTACACCGTTCACGGCTGGAGTTTTCACCAGGACCAGAGTGCACTTGTTAGAAGGGTTAGAACATTTTCCGAAGGCCTGCTTACAAGATTTTCCACCCGTGTGATCAATGTTTCCGAAACCAACCGGCAAACCGGCAAGAAACTGTTCAAATTGAACAATGCCGTTGTCATACAGAACGGGATCAATATTAAAAGGTTTAATCCTGACAAAACTTACAAAAATATCAGGAAGGAACTGGGTATTGATGAGAAAACTTTCCTTATTGGGTATTGTGCACGCATTACCATCCAAAAAGATCCTGAAACGTTCATAAAAGCAGTTGATATCATTCACAAAAAGGAACCTGCCATAAAAGTATTGATGATTGGCGATGGGGATTTAAAAGAGATGGCCACAGGGCTAATTAGGGAATATCAATTGGAAGATGTAATTATTTCTCAGGATTTCAGACTGGATATACCTGATGTGCTCAAAGCTGTTGATGTGTATTGCCTGCCCAGTTTGTGGGAGGGATTGTCGCTAAGTTTGCTCGAAGCCATGTCGATGAAAAAAGCGGTTGTTGCAACACCTACCGATGGTACTGTTGAATTGATACAGGATGGTGTTAATGGTTTTCTGGTGCCATTTAAAGATCCTGAAAAACTGGCTGATGCACTTTTAAAGTATTACTACAACAAGGAATTAATTGTGGAACATGGTGAGTACTCGAGAAATCTTGTGAAAAATAATTTCGATGCTGCCATCATGTGTGATAAGGTGGAGCAGATTTACAATGAACTTTACAAAAAAAAACATAGTTCTGTAATTAAATCATAAGCGTATGGAAATCTTTCTACAAATCCTTTACATAATAGAAGCTGTATTGATCATTTACCTTGGCTTTTCGGCCGTGTACATCTTCTTCTTTTCTTTTGCCGGTTTGTTTGGTTACCGACCAAGGAACACCAAAACGATAAAGCAACACAGGTGGGTTGTGATGATTCCGGGATATAAAGAAGACCAGGTTATTTATCACGTTGCTGAGGACGCACTTAACCAGAATTATCCTTCCGGTTTGTATGACGTTGTGGTAATTGCCGACAGTTTTCAGAAGGAAACCATCGAGCGGCTCAATCAGTTGCCCATCAAAGTAATTGAGGTTTCGTTTGATGTGAGTACAAAATCAAAAGCGCTGAACAGGGCGATGGAAGTTTTGAAGGATGATTACGATGGTGTTATTATCCTTGATGCAGACAATCTGATGGAAAGCGATTTTATTACAAAGATCAATGAATCGTATTGCCAGGGTTATATTGCCATACAGGGGCACCGGGTTGCAAAAAATACCGATACCTCTTTCGCTATCCTGGATGCCATCAGCGAAGAGATCAATAACCATATTTACCGCAAGGGGCACAGGGTAGTTGGCTTGTCAGCTGCCTTGATTGGCTCCGGAATGGCATTCGATTACTCCTATTTTAAGAAAACCATGCAGGAAATAAAAGCCATCGGTGGTTTCGACAAGGAACTCGAATTAAAGTTGACCAGGGAAGGTACGCCAATTGAGTATATTGAGCCTGCGTTGGTGTATGATGAAAAAATACAATCGGGCCAGGGCTTTTCAAATCAGCGGCGCAGATGGCTTTCCGCCCAGTTTGTATATTTTTCCAGATCCATCGGAAATGCATGCTGGGCGCTGATGAGGAGAGGAAACGTGGAAAACATCAATAAGTCGATGCAGTTTGTCCAGTTGCCCAGGATTATTCTATTGGGCGTATTGGTGATTGTTTTCGTGATTTCACTGATTTTCGGGAGTGTACTGCATTACAAGATTTGGGGCATATTATTGGCTTTGTGCGCCCTGGCATTGCTGATGGGGGTTCCCGGTAAATTTTACAACACCAAAACTCTGGTTGCCCTCCTGTCGCTGCCACGCGGATTCCTGTTAATGATCCTATCGCTTTTACGCATCAGGGGCGCCAACAAACGCTTTATTCATACGGAACACTCCTCAGTTGACCATACCGTAAAAAAAGAGCAAAAGAAATAACACAACTAAAATACATGACAAATGAAAATTGGAATTGAAGGACAAAGACTATTCAGGGTGAAAAAACATGGAATGGACATGGTAGCCCTGGAGCTGATTAAAAACTTACAGAAGCTTGACAAAAAAAACGAATACTTTATTTACATCAAGCCTGATGAAGACCGCGACTGCCTTGAAAATACCGATAACTTCAGGATTGTTGAGCTGGATGGAGGTTCCTATGCCAGTTGGGAGCAATTTGCACTGCCCAAAGCAGCAAAAAACGATAACTGCGACATACTCCATTGTACCAGCAATACGGCTCCATTAAAATCGGAAATGCAGGTGGTGGTGACACTGCACGATATTATTTATATGGAAAAGTCGTACCTGCGGATCCTGATGGATAAAGGAACTTCTTATCAAAAGTATGGAAATGTTTACAGGAGATATGTGGTGCCACGTGTGGTTAAAAAAGCCCAAAAGATCATCACCGTTTCCAATTTTGAAAGAAAACGGATCACCGACTTTTTTGGTTTCCCCGAATCCGATGACCGGCTGGTTGCGGTTTACAATGGTGTGAGTGAGCATTTCCGGGTAGTTGAGGATGAAAAAGAGCTTAAACGTGTTAAAGCCCAGTATAAATTGCCGGATGAATTTATTTTTTTCCTGGGAAATACCGACCCAAAAAAGAATACCAAAGGCGCCTTGAAGGCATATTCCGATTTTCTTAAAAAGTTTAACAGGAAGATTCCGCTGGTAATGCTCGATTATGATATGGATGAGCTGAGGAAACTGCTGAACGAAATAGGCGATCCTGATATGGAGAAACTCATTCACCTCACCGGGTATGTGGTAAATACAGATTTGCCTGCAATTTACAGCCTATGCGCATTGTTCCTCTATCCCTCATTACGCGAAAGCTTCGGAATTCCTATGCTGGAGGCCATGCGATGTGGCATTCCGGTAATTACCTCCAATACCTCTTCGATGCCGGAGGTTTCCGGTGAAAAGGCCTACATCGTCGATCCTTACAAACCTGAGGAGATCACTGAAGGAATTATTAAGATCTTAAACGATAAGGATCTCAAAGATAAACTTGTTAAGGATGGACTGGTGCATTCGATGAAGTTTTCGTGGATGTCGATGGCAGCGGATGTTTTGAAGATTTATGAAGAAATCTATCAGAAAAACCAATAATGTATGATGAAGGATCAGGATATTATCTGTATGTCGAATACAACATGGGAAGGTATTTATGTTAAATCGACGGTAAAACTATTTTCCGAACTCGCAAAATCCAACAGGATTCTTTTCGTGGAGTATCCATTTACAGTTAAGGATATTGTGTTCTCCTTGGTAGGAAAACAAATTGCATCTGTTACCAGGATGTTAGGTTTCAAAAGCCGGATTACCGAAAAACTGACTCCCGATGGTCATAAAGTCTATTTGCTAACTGTGCCACCAACGCTTCCTGCCGCTTTTATCAAAAACCTGAAATTGTTTAAGCTGGTATTAAAAATTAACGGTTTGATAATCAGGGGAAGCATCAGGAGTGCTCTGAAGAAGCTGAATTTTTCCAATGCAATAAACATCAATGCCTATAACCCGTTTTTCGGATTACCACTATTGAATTGTTTTAACGAGCAAACCACAATATACTATTGTTATGATGCCATTAGTGTGAGGCGTTTTGGTACCAATGGGCCTTTAATTGAGGAGGAATATATTAAAGTAGTTGACGGTATCATCACCTCATCAGATAATCTACTGAGAAAAAAGATTGGATTAAATCCCAATGGAATTGCTGTAAAAAATGGTGTTGATTTCAAAACCTTTAATAAAATTGTAAATATCGGAAAGCCTTTTTCACGTGATCGGAAGGTGGTAGGTTATATTGGTAGCGTTGATCACCGTTTTGAGGTGGATATGATAGCATGGGTCATCGAAAATTCACCTGATTTGGATTTTGAATTTGTTGGAAGAACAACTTCAGCGGAAGGCAAGGAAAAACTGGAAAAATTTCCGAATGTGGTTTTTAAGGATCCTGTTAAACCAGATGAAGTTCCTGGTATCATGTACAATTGTCATGTGGGAATTATCCCTTATACCCGTACCCAGATAAATAAAAATATCTATCCGTTAAAGATTAATGAATACCTATCAGTAGGTATACCAATTGTTATGACCGATTTTGCTGATTTACCGGAGTTTAATAAAGTGGTCAGCGTAGCCCGGACCAAGGAAGAGTTTCTGGCTCGGATAAGGCACGAGATTAGTAATGACTCACAGGAAAAGAAAAAGGAACGAATTAGGATGGCCTCCGGGAATTCATGGGAGGCACGTGGTGAAGAGTTTTCTGATGCTATTGAAAAAATCATGGAGATAAAAATAACTTAATTGTTTGAGTGAATGTTCTTTTTGTGAGAAGTGAAATATTTTGTCATTCCATTGTCATTGGTGGTCATTGATGGTCATTGGTGGTCATTGGTGGTCATTGTGGACATTGATAGTAAATAGAGGTCATAAAAACAGTGAAGCAAATGACAACAATTGACGCGCAAAGCGCAACTGACGGCGAAGCGAATGACTACAAATGACGGCGCAGCCAAATGACAGCAAAGCGAATGATGCGAATAAACCTAAAATTTTTGAATTATGAGTTTTCTATCAAAAATCAAATCCAATCCCCGTACAAAATCTTTTGTGCTGTGGCTGATTACGCCCAAACGAAATCCCAGGCCACGATGGTATATCAAGTGTTTTGTTAATCCTTTCATACATAAAAAGGGGAAAGGTGCCAAAATAAGACGCTGGTCCAGGGTTGATGTGTTCCCGTGGAAAAGGTTTGAGATAGGGGATCTGACTACTATTGAGGATTTTACCACCATTAATAATGGGTCGGGTGATGTGATACTGGGCAACAGGGTTCGGGTAGGTATTGGTTCGGTAATCATCGGGCCAGTAACAATGGGCGATGGTTCGGGGCTTGGGCAACATGTATTTGTGGCCGGTTTTAGTCATGGTTTTGAGGATGGTACCAAAAACTCGAGTGTTCAGCCACTAATCATAAAGCCAGTGGTTATTGAGGACGAAGCCCATATCGGGGCCAATTCCGTTGTGGTTGCCGGTGTACGGATCGGAAAACGGACACAGGTGGGCGCGGGAAGCGTGGTTACAAAGGATATACCACCATTTAGTATTGCCGTTGGAAATCCGGCAAAGGTGATCAAACAATACAACCACGAAACCGGAATATGGGAGCGTGTGAAATAAGATCGCCAATTCCCGTAAGGGGTAGCATACCTGACAATTGCTGCACATAACAAATAAAAATCAAACATTCAAATTGATGGTAACAAAAGCAAACAAAGATCTGTCGGTCGAAACCCTGAGGGGCCTGGCCATAATATTGGTAGTGGTCGGTCATGTGATCGGGTCGGCGTCTGATGGCGGGATGAAAGTTGATGATGACTCCTTTCTGAGACATTTCTATTTTACCTTTAAATATCTTCGAATGCCTTTATTTACGGTGATTTCGGGTTGGGTTTATGCTCTGAGGCCGGCCCGGCTTGACAACCTGCAAAGCTTTACACTAAAGAAGGTGAGGAGGATTTTACTGCCCATGATATTTGTAGGAGGGGCATACTACATCATTCAAAACCTGGTGCCCGGCACCAATATGTCGCATGATCTTGCTTCGATATGGAAAATATTAATCTTCCCCTATACCCTGTACTGGTATTTGCCTGCCCTGTTCTGGGTATTTGTGATCGTCTCTATCCTCGATGCATACAAACTGCTGGAACGGTTTAACCAATGGCTCCTGATTTTTATTCTTACACTTGCCCTGCTTTTATTCAGGAATATTATAATACCTGAATCGGTTGAAAACTATTTTGCTTTTAAAATGGCCATTTACCTGCTTCCATTTTTTATCATTGGTATTGGGATCAAAAGATTTAACAACGTTTTCAGCAACAAATACTTTATTTGGATAACTGGAATTATCCTTGTAATCGGACTGGCAGTTCAACAAATGGCCTGGTACAATATTGTGCATGCTGATATTCTGAAAAAAGGTGGGTTGGGTTTATTGATTGGTGTTGCAGGGGTTATTGTCTTTTTTCGTTCAAAATTACAAATCAAATGGCTGGTATGGTTGGGGTCGTATGCTTACACCATATATTTATTCCATGCTTTTGGAACTGCAGGTGGCAGGATACTGCTTAAAACTGTAGGTATCCATAATGATGTGCCGGTTTTTTTTGTATCGCTGCTGGTGGGTCTCTTTATCCCCGTTGTAATTGAGTTTGTCCTGGATCGCTTTAAACTAACGCGGATGCTGTTTCTTGGTAGAAGTTATAATAAAGCCCCCAAAAAAACCTGATGGAATGGATTGGTCGTAAGGCCAATCATAAAAATTTGATCAATAATGTTTAAACAATAAAAAAATCATATTATGCTAACATTAAAAATCATTTTCTGGGTATTTCTGTTTATCATTTTATACGCCTATATCGGTTATGGAATTCTGTTGTTTTTCATGGTGAGAATGAAGCGGCTCTTAGGAAAGAAGAAGCCCAAAGTTGTAGATCCTGATTACGAGCCCGAGGTAACGCTGTTTGTAGCTGCCTATAACGAGAAGGATTACGTTGATGAGAAAATCAAAAATTCCATGTCGCTGGAGTACCCGCAGGAAAAGGTAAAACATATCTGGGTTACCGATGGGTCGGACGATGGAACGCCGGATATTTTGAGAAAATATGAAGGTGTGGAGGTGTATCATAAAGATGAACGGGCAGGTAAGATAGCTGCCATGAACCGGGGTTTGGAATTTGTTAAAACACCCATTGTAATCTTTTCGGATGGCAATACCATGTTAGGAAAGGAATCGATAAGGCGGATCGTGAACATGTTCAGCAATCCTAAGGTGGGATGTGTATCGGGCGAGAAGCGGATTTATCAGAAAGATAAGGACACTGCAGCCGGCACCGAAGGCATTTACTGGAAATACGAATCCACGCTTAAAAAGTGGGATGCCGAACTGTATTCTGTGGTAGGGGCGGCAGGTGAACTTTTTTCAATCAGGACCGAATTGTACCAGCATGTGGAACGCGACACCCTGCTGGATGATTTCATTGTATCGCTCAGGGTGGCCAAAAAAGGTTATACCATTCAGTACGATCCTGAGGCTTATGCCATCGAAACCTCCTCAGCAAATGTCAAGGAGGAACTCAAACGAAAGATCCGGATTGCAGCAGGTGGCATCCAGTCCATCGTCAGGCTTAAAGAGCTGTTGAATATTTTCAAGTATGGAACCCTTTCATTTCAATACATCTCACACCGTGTTTTGCGCTGGACGCTTGCACCTATCGGATTGCTGGTTATATTAATCATCAATGCAATACTTGCTGCCACCACCGGTTTCGTTAATTTCACCAGTATTTATGTGTGGCTGTTCTGGGCACAGATCCTGTTTTATGTTTCCGCCCTCCTCGGCTGGTACCTCGAAAACCGGCAGATCAAAATCAAGCTGCTCTTTGTCCCCTACTATTTCTTTATCATGAACTATGCGGTTTACCTGGGATTTGCAAGGTATCTCAAAGGCAAACAAGATGTGAAGTGGGAGCGGGCAAAGCGGGGTAAATAGATTTATTGTTTTGGATTTTCAAATATTCCTTATCCTTGTACTGCGTTAAGATTTTATTGGGTTAAATGCCAACCCAATGGTTTTTATACGGTTGATCTTACCGGTATCTGTATAAACAAATTGTGGCAAATAAATAACCTCCTTTGGACAGTGGTATGGCGGCAAATGCGTTTTCATTTTATCAAAAAGCATTGTTTCCCCCTTTTCGGTAAGTTCAGGACCTTCAAAAATGAGTAAAAGTTTCTCACCCAATGAATCGTCGGGCCGGGAAGCAATAAAAAATTTATTCCTGATGAATCCTTCAATTTGCTGCTCAACCTTTTCGGGATAGATCTTAATGCCACCCGAGTTGATTACATTATCGAAACGTCCCATCCAGCGAAAACTGTTTTTACCGATAATCTCAACAATATCATTTGTAATAATTTCCCCGCTTAAATATGTAGCTTTAATTACCAGGCACATCCTATGGTCGATATGGATATCAACACCAGGCAAACATTCAAAAAAATCCTGCGAACCCGAACCATTCAACTTCCGGAGGGCAATATGGGTTAAAGTTTCGGTTAAGCCATACGTAGCGTAGCATTCCGTATCAATATGCTGCAACTTTTCATACAATTCCGGCGACACCTGTCCACCACCAATGATAAGGGTTTTGAGGAGGTTTAAATTTTTCCCGGCACTTAGCGAAGTAAAAACCTGTTGCGGGGTCATCGCAGCAAAATCAATATTTTTATGAATATTTTCAAGTGGATTGGAAGCAGGTTTTACGGTTATCAGGTCAAGTGCGGACAACATGGCCCTCACCACCATCATTTTTCCGGCAATGTATTGTACAGGCAGGCAAAGGAGACAATTATCCCGATTATCCAAATCAAAATATTTACCGGTTTGCATAGCTGATCCGATCAACTGATCTTTATCAAAAAACAATTCTTTGGGCTTACCTGTAGATCCTGAACTATTTACAACAATTGAATTCCCCGGACTGAACCAATCCAAATAAAACCGGTATAATTCCACCTGCAATTTCCCCAATCCTGACTTTTTCAATTCCTTTTCAGAATAATCACAAATCTCAGCCGAAGAATAAATACGGCCATTCAGTTTAACAGAATTTATTTCATACCGCTTATGCATTAATTTCATCTATCCCCCACATTTTGGAACGATTGTACCAGAGGCCGCCTTGTTTAATTTCAAGCGGGGAAGGAATATTATTTGAATACAACATCCCTGTACCCAGTCCCTGCGGCATTTCTACATTTTTCATGAAAGTCCATTGTGCAATGGCGTTGAGACCAATATTTGATTCGAGTGCGGAAGTGATCCACCAGCCGGTATTATGTGCTTCAGCCAATTTTATCCACTCATCCCCGGATCGGAATCCACCGATCAACCCCGGTTTAAGAATGATATAGTGTGGTCTGATGGTTTTGAGCAATTGTTCTTTAGCATCCGTTTCATGAACCCCCAATAGTTCTTCATCCAGCGCAATAGGGATTGGTGAGGTTTCGCAAAGTCCCGCCATTTTATGCCACTGCCGGGATTTTATGGGCTGCTCTATGGAGTGGATATGAAAATCAGCCAGTCGATTCAATTTTTCTTTTGCATCTTTCACGGCAAAGGCACCGTTGGCATCAACACGGATTTCAATATCCTCAGGGCTAAAGTGTTTCCTGATGTGGGAAATCAGTTTTAGCTCTTCCTCAAATTCGATGGCACCGATTTTAATTTTGATACAGCCAAAACCTTGCTTAATTTTTTCGCTCAGTTGCTGAAACATATAATCAAAGTTTCCCATCCAAATCAGGCCGTTTATGGGTAATTCGGCTCTACCATTCGTAAACAGGGATGGAAACAATATTCTATCTCCACCAGATATTAAATCAGCTAATGCCGTTTCAAAACCAAAACGAATGGATGGGAACATGAGCAACTCTTGATGAATATCCCCATGAATTTCATTGATATTATCACATGTTTTCCTGATCACTTGCTGGAAATTCTCATCAAACTCACAACTTAATCCCGGTAAAGGGCCGATCTCCCCAATACCTTTCCTATCTGGGAAATTATTGTCAGAGACAAAGACAAACCATGAATCCCTGCTTTGCATAACCCCTCTCGACGTTCCGGCCGGACGAATGAATTGGAGGATGTATTTTTTGAATGAGGCCGTCAACATGACTTTATATTATTTTGATATTCCCTTTCATTAACATCTTTGTAATCCTAAGTACCCTCAGTCTCTAAGAAGCTGTCTAAAAATGATATTTAAATTTGATTAGCCCCGTCCTT
>JABMQA010000289.1 GCA_013203545.1 Bacteroidota bacterium | reverse complement strand
GGTTATATTTAACCAGCCCGTTGTTGGTGCCCGCCCATACCAGTCCCGAATCAATCGCGATGCATAAAACCCTGGCATTAGTATTTTTGCCATCAAATAAAACTTTTGAAAATGCCATATCCAGGCTATCTAAATGGAACAGCCCTGCGTCACATCCAACCCATAAACCGGTATTATCATCACATATCAAATCATTGATCCGGGACAATGGTCCGTTTTTCCATTCCGGTGAAATTGAAATCCTTTCGATAACTCCGGAATCAAGCCGGATTCTATTCAACCCTTTCCTGGTTCCTATCCAAAGATCACCGTTCCTGTCCTCAATAATTGCTGTGATGGTATCATTGGACAGGCTGGTAACATCCTGATCCTGGTACCTGTATTGTTGAAAGATTTCACGCGTGGGATTAAAAGCAGTCAATCCCCCCTTCGAGCCAAACCACAACATCCCCCGGCTGTCCTCATAAATCTGCTCTGTCCATTTATAGGATAAACTATTCTTATCATAAGGGTCAGGCCGGTAAATGGTAAAGTTTTTCCCGTCATATTTGTTCAGGCCGTCTTCTGTTCCAAACCACATAAAACCCTTGCTGTCTTCAAAAATACAATATACGGAACTGAGAGAGAGGCCATCATTAATGGTTATTCTATTGAATTTTATGTGGGATTTCTGAGAGAGGGCGCTGTTTGATAAAAGTAACACAAGTATAAGCGGCAAAAGCAGGCATATTGCAGGCTTCGATATTTTCGAAATAGTGAATTTTGGGGAAATTAACATTTCTATTGTTTTCAGCATCTTATGTTTGGCAAACCTTAAAACGACCTAAACCATATTTTGTTACCCATGGCAAAATATTAAGGTAAGATTGTATGAGTAATGAATTGGTTTAACCAAAGGCTTATCTGGTTCATTCCTGACAAATATTTCGCTATTCGAACAATAATGATTTTTTTTGTATATTTGGAGATTAGATTTTATCCAAAATTAAAAAATAGGCAATATGAAAAATTTTACCTCAACTCTCCATAATCAAATCCTTGATTCGGCATTATTTGCAGGATTGTTTTTTGTACTGATCACTGTATTCCCGGTTTCCTTGTTTGGGGATGATTTGAATACTGTATCTAACACAGGAACAGATGTGATCTCATCCACTGCCGGCTATGAGACTATAGTTACAACACCCTCTCTCAGTGTAACTGCAGGTGACAAAGTAATGGTCATTGCATCTTTTACTTGTCAGTCCACCCAATCAGAAACTGTTGCACGAGAACTTACTTTTCAAATTACTGATGGAACAAATACAAGCACTGAAATTATAAGACAAATGGCCAGTGATAAAGTTGGTGATAAAGGAATTGGATCACTTGTTCACGTATTTACCATAGCATCAACCGGAACCAAAACGTACAGTTTACAACATAAGGTTACAACCGCTAAAAATACTGAGTCGAGTGCTACCCTTGTAGCTATAAACCTTACTACCTCTGGTTCCTATTCCCTTAACAGTGATTTCAAAACCATCACTACTGAAGTAACAACCACCAGCGGCACCTTCTCAGCAGTTACCGGTCTTGAAACCGGAGAGGTATTTTTACCTGTAACAGGAGGCCTGTACGTTTGTGCTTCCATTGATAGTTATAAAAACAATACAGGCGCAAGTGATGACAAAGGTGAATGGGTGATCCAATATAAGAAAGGAGTGAACGGTACTTGGACAAATACCGGCAATTCTATTATCAGGACAATTGCCAACCCCAATGATGAGGGAATAATCAGCCTGGTAGCCTTACTGGAAGACCAGCCTCGTGATGGATATTATTTCAGGCTGGCACACCGTGTAGCAAACGGTTCACCAACCTTAGCAACTAATAACACATCTTTATGTGCGGTTGCACTTGGATATGTGCACACCTCAAATGGTGGACGATCCTTTAAAACCTTCGTGGATGAACCCTCACCGGACCCGACAAATAACGAAACCAATTTTACTGATGCTGCTTTCAAAGACTTCACCGCCTTGGGCACGTCCGTTTTCTTTCACAGCCAATATGGAATGTCGGCTACTGATGTCTCCAATGCACCTGGATTCAGATTCACTAGTACAGGAGGTGCAGTTTCATCCATTACGCAATACAGAGCAATAAGCAGTTCAACAGATGCCGGAGCCGGAGCTTCTGTCGGCTTGAATACCGGATTAACAGCAAGCTCCTCTAACACCGCCAATTTTCAGCATCAATCTACTAGCGGAGTGACCCTAACAACCAATAGCATCATTTTTGCAGGCATACAATTAACCGATACACCGGCACCAGGCTACTGGCTCGGCGGAGACTCCGGCAACGAAACTCAATGGAACAACACGGCCAACTGGGCTGACGGGTCTGTTCCTACCTCAACCACAAATGTGACGATTTTCAATAAGACAAATGACCCCGTGATTGCTACAACACTAATGGAATGTAATACATTGAATATCGTTTCCGATGCAACTGTTACAGTTAATTCAGGACAAACCTTTAACATTGCCGGCGATTTGGTGGTGGAGAGCGGAGGTTCGTTCATCGGAACCGGTACGGTTAATTTAACCGGAAGTGTTAAAACAAAACGTTATGTTGCCAAGGATGTCTGGCATTATATCTCATCACCCGTCAGCGGTCAGGCCATTGACGCCACTTTTATGGCGAATAACGATGTAACGCAACCAGATGTCAATAACTTTCCAGACACATATTCCTTTTACCGGTGGGATGAGCCTGCCAATAATTGGATAATCCATAATTCAACTGATCCTGTCTTTGGAGATGGCAGTTTTGTAAATGGCAGGGACTATGCCGCCACCTTTGCAACAGATCGTTATCTTGAATTTACCGGAACACGCAACACCGGTGATATTACGATCACCGCTTATAAAACGGCCTCCAATGGACGCGAAGGTAACAATCTTGTTGGAAATCCTTTCCTGTCACCGATATCCTTATCATCTTTTGTTTCCGGCAACTCCAATATTGAAGGGACTGTTAGATTCTGGTCGGAAAAGGGCGGTTGGATCTATCCATCCGATAATTATGCGTACTGGAATGTGACCGGAAATATTGGAAACGGAACACAGGTCCCAAGCAATCAGATTGGTGTTGGGCAGGGATTTATGGTTGCCGCCACCAGCAATGGAGTGAATGTGAACTTCAACCAGAGCATGCGGATGCATGCCAATCCCAATTTCTTTAAGGAATCCACACCCCCCCGGGTAAAACTCTCGATACAATACGCCAATGACTATTACAACGAAACCCTTATAGCCCTGATGGATGATGCAACCATGGGCTTCGACAATGCCTATGACGGAAGAAAAATCCTGGACGGAGCAAACCTGTATCTCTACACCCTCATGGCTGAAGGAGATGAAGCGCTGGCCATACAGGGAATCCCCCATCCGGAGGAGGATGCCATAGTATTGCCTCTTGTTATTGAAGCCGGTATTTCAGGTGAATTCATGCTTCGTGTCAAGGACTTTGAAAATTTTGAAAACGGGGCAACTGTGCTTCTCGAAGATAAAACCCTTGACAAATGGTATGATCTCAGTGAGGTACAGGAATTGTCATTGGAATTAACGGCAGGTATCCACGATTCAAGATTCTACTTGCATTTTAAATCATCTCTTGGCATCGGAAACCAAATCATTGGGCAATTGAGATCATGGTACTACCAACATCAGCTAATTGTTCAAAATCCGGAGCTGACAGACGGTACTATTTATCTGTTTAGTGTTGGTGGTGTAAAAATGATGGAGTCTGGATTTTCAGGCGAACCCTTTGTGTCTTTCGATGTAGACTATCCGGCAGGTTGCTACCTTGTTAAGGTGATTTGTGAGAAAGGGATTTACACACAAAAGGTGATCATTCAATAAATATCCCGAAACAAATATTTTGATGGGATAATCAATGGTCTGCCTGCATTGCTTTTTTTTGATATCAATAATTCAAAAAAATAGGAGGATATTATGTATTTCAAAACTACTGCTTTCAGGAAAATATTCCTGGCCATTCTTTTGTGTTTAATATTTATTACGTCAAATTCCCAGGTCCAATTTACCAACATCGCCGTTCAGGCCGGCGTTAATGATGCCGGGAACGGGCAGGGAGTAGCATCTTTCGATTTCGATAACGATGGGCTTCTGGATATCTACCTCGTGAATAATGGTCAGACCAACCGATTGTACAAAAACATCGATGGAGAAACCTTTTCTGATGAAGGCGCTACCTATGGTGTTAATTACACCGGCAATGGCAGAGGCTGTGCAGTGGGAGATTACAACAATGATGGTTTTACCGATCTGGTAATCGGAAACTGGACCCAGCTTTTGATACTTTACAGGAATGACTCTTCCGCTTTTACAAATGTTACTTCAGACGCCGGAATGAATTTGCTGACCTACGGCGGTTCCATCAACTGGTTCGACTGGGACAACGACGGTAAACTGGATTGTTACGTTGGAAATGACGGAATGCCTCAACATAACAACTATTTTTTCCACAATCAGGACCTGAGCACCTTTTCAGAAATAGCGGCTACCACCGGACTCATCGACGACCGTTCAACCCTGGCTGTTGCTTCCGCTGATTATGACAACGATGGGGATGTCGATTTTTTTATTGGAAACCAATCGGGCTACCCTACAGGTGTGCTTTACAGAAACGATGTCACCACCTTTACCGATGTTTCGTTTGCATCAGGACTGGAAACATACAGCTACTCCTGGGGTGCTGACTGGGGCGACTATGATAACGATGGTGATCTTGACCTGTACGTATGCAATTCGAATTTTAACAACCAGTGCTTCAAAAACAATGGCGACGGCACCTTTACCGAGGTGGCTGCATCGCTTGGCATCGACGACCCATCGCAATCCTTCTCCTGCGGATGGGCAGATTACGACAACGATGGCGACCTCGATCTGTATGTATCAAACGGACAATCCGGTGTGGATAAACTATACAGGAACGATGG
>JABMQA010000288.1 GCA_013203545.1 Bacteroidota bacterium | reverse complement strand
TGCTCCTTATCCTGCCGGCTGTTGGCCCTGAAAATTAAAGTAAGCAACTCTATCGTTTCCTTTTTAATGCTTTCTCCAACAGTATATTTATACTCCTTGCTGAAGTTTTTAGTAAATTGAAAAATCTCCAACAAAAGATCATAACTCGATTTGTAAACAGGTAAATCTGAATGTAATCCCATATCTCAAAAAAATTCGGCCGCTTCGCGGCAAATAATAAAAATAGTAAAATAGACAAAACGTCAAATAGTCTAGAAATCCCTGAGACAACGGACACTGAAACCATACTCCTTACTGACATCGCTGCGGATCACAATCTCGAGGTCGTAGTACAGTAAGCGAACCCAGGCACTAGCCGACGAGGACTCAGTAGAAGACCACCAGCTCCCGAAGCTACCAAGGGTGTAGAAATTACCACTGCTGCTGCGGATGCCGCCCGGAAGACCTGAAAAACCACTGCTGTTTGTTGCGCCAGTATTTGGGCTGGCCCAGTGGGCTGTGCCGGCCTCTTTCATATTACCGCCCACTAGGTTTTCTCCCCCAAGATAATCAGTTAACACTGTCCATTCATCGTCAGATGGTAAATGCCATCCGCCAGGACAGGCGTTTAATGCTGCCGGACAGTTGTACAATACACCGTAAGTTTTGTATTTTGATGTGGCTTTGGCTTCCGATACATTAGTTCCTTCATATCCGTACACATAATAGTATTGTGTCGTTTCTGAGCCATCTTCTGGATTACTCACACTTGGTAAATATGCCAGGTTTTCTTTCATCCAGCACTGGTCGCCAATTTGAACCGTATTGTATTGTTTTCCGTCTCTTGAATCTGTTAGTACTCCACAAGTACCCACATAAAAATATGAATCGGATTTCCTGTCATTGGGATTGTCCCATTCCCTTTCACAGGAACAAATCAATAAAATGCCGACTGTAATAAATGCTAATGTATTTTTCGTATTCATCTTTTCTAAATTTCAGGTTAAAATTTCATCTTCAGGCTCAGCAAGCCACCTTGATTAACAGGAACCAGTGATATGTTAAGTTGCTTTTTGGCTTTAATTTGTTTTACAAAGTTAATCGTTGTAAAAACGGCACATATTCCGCTCATTCCCAAAGCAACAGGCCATATCTTATCTTCATTTTCGATTTTATCATGCAAATCGGTGGCAGCATCCTCATCAATTTCAGTTTGATAGTCTTTGTAATGTTTTTCAGCAGAATAAAGAAAATAACCGCCTATTGCTCCGCTAACTAAAGTTCCAGTGAGCCACCAGTTCTTGCGCCGCTTGAATTTATCAAAATCCATCCGGGCTATGGCTTTTTGATCGGATATCATTGTAAAGTTGTATGTATCTTGCTGGTCAGTTACCGTTAAAGTTTCTTGTAAGTCATTGTACCCTGTTTTTGTGAGACGGATTGTTTTCTTTCCGAAGTTTGTAGTTAAGGTTTGAGGTGTGGAACCTTCGCTTTTGCCATTTAGTGAAAGATTTGCGCCGGTGGGTGAACTGATGATGGTAATTTCTTTAAAATTATCAAGGTTTTCAGTGATACTTACCCTTTGGCCTTCATTAATAACCACCTCTTTCTTTATGCTTGCATAGTTTTTTTTTCGAAGCTCGATTTCGTAGGTGCCAATAAGAAGGTCTTTTATCACACGCGGGGTAGGGCCGTACGACTTGTTGTTAATGAATATCTCAGCTTCGGGCGGATTGGTAATTATGGACAGGTCTCCGGTAATGGGTTCCAGTTTGAAATCAATGTTTTCGTAGGTTCCTGCATCCATATCCAGCTTTTGGGTTTGATTGTGGTATTTGTCGTGCCTTACCTCAATGGTGTGCATTCCTTTTTCAAGGATACCTGTGTAGTTTCCGGTTCCAACTTTTATATTGTCGATGTAAATATCGGCAAGTGGTTCTGTGGTTACCACAAGATTCCCAAACATAGCATTGAGTGGGATTTCAAGTGTTGTAACCTCATTTTCATTGATTTCAAATTCACGGCTTACAGGTTCATAATTTTCAAGGCGCAGTGTTATGATGTGTTTACCTGGTGAAAGCATATGAAAAGTATGCGGGGTCACTAAGGTAGTGGGTTTACCGTCGAGGGTAATGGATGCCCCTTCTGCCGGTGTTGTTGTGAGGGTTAGTGAACCAAAAGAGGGATTGAGCTTTATGTCTTCTGTTGTAGTTTCATCCACCCTAACTGTAAAATTTCCTTCTTTGGGATGGTACATATCCATTTCGAGCCGGTAAGTATAGAAACCAACAGCCATAAACTTCTGAAAAGGTGTAATGCCCATGTATTCATCATCAATCCATACGGATGCACCGGGCGGTTCCGATTTGAGATAAATAAAGCCTGTAGCAATCCCGCTGCCTGATGCGCCTTTTGGAATGATAATCATCTGGTACACCTTCCCGGCTTGGGTCGGCTCCGGCAGGTTGAAATTGTAACGCATGTATCCGGAGCCCCAGAAACTGAGCCTGCGCTCACCAGGTGACACATAAATCCAGTATTCGCCCACTTTCTTTTCTACATTACCTACAATGCCGACGTTACTCTCAAAGCCCAGCCCATCGAGCGCACTTAAAACTTTAATCAGCGCACAGGTGTTGTCGTTTGCATCGAGGCGTGGAAAACGGTTGGCTGAGATGTCGTTGGGGATTTGTTTGAAGCCGGTAACGTTGAGGG
>JABMQA010000287.1 GCA_013203545.1 Bacteroidota bacterium | reverse complement strand
TAAATATCCTTCTCACGTGCTTTCTCATCCGGGCTCAGATCAACATTTTGACCGACCAGTTTACCGGCTTCTACAATCAAATAATTGCCCGATTCTTTAACCGGTTCCTTGGTGAGTATCTCAAAATCAAATACAAGGTTCGGTGTTTCAGTAAACCTGCCCTGCTTATGTAGCTTAAAATTTTTTATTTCCATTTCATCTACATGAAGGCTTTGCATTACCCACTCTTTTAATGCTTCGTTGCGGAAATCGCTGTACTTCTCTTCTTTCCTGCTGGCCTCCTGTAGTTTGGTTCGCATTTCATCCAGTTCGGATTTCTTATAATGTTTAATTTTTCTATGCTGGTTATACTCATCGTTGAGATAGTCGTCCGGTATCAGCACCAATTCTTGAAACAATTCTTTAAGGCCCCGGCTTGTAGAAAAGTGGTAAAAAATATGGAGGGAATTATCCTGAACTGTATCAAAACACACACGTATCGAATCATGCTGGTAGTTATCCTTAGGGTGAACTGCAGGAATGGAGTCGCGAACAAGGATGGGCATTTTCATTTTTTTGATGACTTCAGTTCCAATTATCTCTGTGTTTTCCATGGTGTATTCACCCTCTCCAAAAACAGTATATGCACCGGGTTCATAGATATACACAGGCTTGTTATTGATATTTACTCTGATCCCTGGTACAATCTCTGCCAGGATTACCGTATTGTCGATGGTACCAATAGCTTGCGGTACGCCCAGAAAAACAAAATGCTCGATGTCATAGGTTTTTAATATTTTCGAGAAGGATTCGATAAAATCAAAACGGTCGAAGTAATAATAGTTCGGATACCTTTCAGCGTAAAAATTCCTGTAATTGAAATACAGATAATGCCGGAAGAAATAAAACAGATCTTCGATCATTGTCGCAGGATCATTGCTTTTTCGTTGCTTTTTGATAAATTTTGAAGCCGCTGCATCAAGCCTTGTATTTTTTACGGGATAGCAGGTCAGTACTTTAAGCAACCTCAAATATTCCTTATCGCTGACAGATGTTTTTGGGATTTCGGGCTTACCCAAAAAGTGCTTTTCCCAGGGTGAGATATCGGAAGGGGATACGATGACCTGAAACTTAATAGTGGGCTCCTGGCGATAGGGATAGGTCCACAATTCGGTTTTTGACTTTTCCAGATCACCATATGTTACCACCCAATAATCCTTATCATACCGTGTTTGTTTAACAGGTTTGGGAGCGCCATTTGAAACCGACAAATTAATGAAGCACCTTCTTTCCGTTAAAAATCCAAGTTTCCCTTTCACCACCGGGTATTCATCTGTAAGAATAATAAAAACAGGATCAAATTCATAGCGGTTTGGCTTTCCTGAAAATTTTGTGGAAGCAGTATTGATAGAAACATAATAATAATCAATTATATCCCCGATTTCTAGGTCAGGGATGGCCAGTTTGCTGTAACCATCACCCATTGTGCGTCTTTCTCTGCTGTTCCTGTATTTTTGCATCTGAACAGCATCCTCAATGTTTATTACTTTTTCGGTTCCGTCTGGCTTAATAATTTTTATTCCAAGAAAAATCCCATCCCTTGAATTTTGGGTATTCCCCAATTTCTCAAAAGCAAATTCGGAATACTCATCCACAGCGGCCTTATCAAGAAGCTTAAGGCGTTGTCTGAAATAGTAATCATTATTTACTTTAGCAGCCATTGCCTGCTTCCTGTATTCATAATTCGAACTTCTGCAAAGTATTACTGCTGATTCATACTTCCACTTTTCGGGTATTTCAGTAATTTCAAAATCGGGGTCACCCGATCCCCACATACGCTCATTTGCCCATTCCTCAGTGCGCTGGCCATATAAGGATGCAGAAAGATAAAAGAACAAGATTAAATTCAATTGTAACCTAAAGCTTCTCATACTATGATTTATTGTTTCTTTAAAATGACCATTTCATTGTAAAATTTAACGAGTTTATCAATTGCATGGTTCCACTCATCAAATTCACCGGTTGTAAGAAGGCTATTTTTGATCGAAATATTTTTTCTGTAAATAAGCAGGGAATCTTCAACAGCATAACCTCCTGCAAATTCGAATTTCGGATGTTCAATAAACAGTGAGTCAGGGACGCCTACAACAGTCATATTATCAGGTATGTGAAAAATAATTTCATGCTGGTTCAGCATCCTGCTGTCAAAAGCGAAGTTAAATTTTCGTGTCGAATCAATGTTTGAATTCCGGTATTCATTATAAAAATCAAGCGTCAATAATATTTCATCACCAATATCCAGCACAGTATTTGAAATCTCCATGTTGTAATTGATATCAAATTTATCAGTCATAGAGTCAGCCGGCGTTGTAGATATTTCTTTGATCAGAAAGTTATTGTCGGTTTTGGTTATAAAAAAATTAACAAGATCTTCTTTGTTGTCCGACCGCAAATGATTTAAAAAATACTGGAACATTTTTTTTATTGCACCTTTTAAGGAAATATTCCCCTCTACCATCAATTTATCATCCATCAATCCAATTTCATTATTCACCATCAATAGATTTGCGGAAAAAGGTGTAGCAGGTATTTCTTTGATGAGATAATTGTCGCCGTTTTCAATCAGGCTTTCTTTACCCTGTATGCCTTCATTGATCTCAAAAAGAGTGGAATAATTCACGGTAGGGTCAAGGAAAATAAATGAATCATTCAGGTTCACAGCACAAATCATGTGGTTATCCACCGATATTGACGGAATACCCCTCCAATAGCATGTATTTCCGGAATACGTCCAGCACAGGTGGGCATTCAATCCAAGGTGGCGGAGCATGGATTTGGTCAGGTTGGCCATCCCTTTGCAGTCTCCGTATTTATACTTGTAGACATTGTCAGGAATTTCAGGTACAAAAGCAGCAGGCCCATTTTCAAATGCCAGATACCTGATCTTATCCTGAATCCAGTAATAAACTGCTGCAATTTTGGCCGTATCAGAAATGGTTGCCTGTGCTAATTGGTCGGTGATCGCAGCCAGTTCAAGCGATAAAGTTGGTTCGGTGGTCAATGATTTGTACCAGTTGTAAAGATCATCGGTATTTTCAATCAGGCCGACCTGTCCATCCGATTTTTCATAACCCTTAAAAAGCACCAGTAAATGCGGAAATGTACAGGAATATCCGGGTACATTCTCAAGCTTGTAGCTGGATGGCATATCAGAAATTTTATATTCGATAACCTTCAAC
>JABMQA010000026.1 GCA_013203545.1 Bacteroidota bacterium | reverse complement strand
TCTTCGCAGCAGATGCATCAGGAAGAAGGGAGACCCATCCGTTTATAGGCAGGCCTGATCCGCATGTGTTTTTTGCAGGCCCGCAGGCGTTTGCACATATTTCGGTAAGCCCATCGGAGATCACTACCTCAGCCTCCCAGGGTCAAACGGTTGTAAATTATCTCAACATCAAAAACACCGGACAAATTGATTTGAACTATTCAATCATTACCAATACCTCTGTTTTTGAAAACCATTTATTTTCTTTACCCGACAGCCCATCCACCTCTTCATACAATTATAATACTTTTTCCGAAACAAACTGGGCCGGGCAGATCATCCGGGAACAAGGGATCGTGTCAGGTGTTGAAATTTCTTTTGGCTGGATTACGGACGACTGGCCTGAAGAGGGCAGCCTTCATATGGAATCACCCACGGGAACACAGGCTGTTGTTACATCGGGATTGACTACCGGAACCTATACATATGATTTAACGGCATTTGATGGTGAAGAAATGGAAGGGTACTGGAAATTCCGGATTGAAGATACCTATGGCGATGGCGGGCATCAGGCTACAAATATTTCATTATCCATCACCACAATTGCCGGTGAAATTTTATGGCTTTCTGCCGATCCATCATCAGGCAGTGTTATGCCAATGCAATCTGAAAATATAAACATAAGCTGTGATGCTTCACAGCTTGATACCGGAGTGTATAACGGATCGATCTACATCCAATCCAACGACCCGGACATACCGGTTTTGGAAGTTCCGGTTATTTTTACCGTAAACGGGACATCCACCCAAATAATAACCCTACACAATGGTTGGAACCTGATTTCATTCGATGTAATTCCAGGTAATGCCGATATGCTTGCGATTGTCCAGCCTTTGATCGATCAGGAATTATTGTATAAGGTACTCGATGAATCGGGTGGCAGCATTTTTCACCTGCCGTTTCCTCCGCCAAACGGACAATGGTCAAATACAATCGGGGATATGGCCAACACCGAAGGTTATTATATCAAAATTACAGATGATGCACAACTCCAGGTTGAAGGTTTAACTGTTGAAACCCCATTGGAGATACCGCTGCAAGAAGGGTGGAACATTATAGGATACCCATGTGATCAACCTCAGGATGCCCTGGACGTTGTGATACCCTTGATCAGTGAAGGAGTACTTTATAAAGTGATTGATGAAGCGGGTGGAACCATTTTCCACCTCCCCTTTCCGCCACCCAATGGGCAATGGGCCAACACAATCGGTAACTTCGAAAACGGCAAGGGGTATTATATTAAGGTGACAGATGATGCCATATTGACCATCAGCGAACCGATTGATCAGTTAAAATCAAATTTAGAAATTCCGGAAAAAATCAAATAGAATCAAACATACCTAAAACAAAACATGATGAAAAATTTCTTACTTTGCTTTGCGCTAACGATGAGCCTGACTGCTCTCACTGCTACTGAAGGGTACGAGGTAAATTTTACCAGTATAAACCCCACCACTGCCGAAATTACTTTTGTGATAAACGATTTCGATTTGAGATCAATCATTTTAGATGGCAAATCCTTTACTAAAATCCTTTTTGAAGGCAATGTCCACACACAGGAAAAAGGGTTTGCTGAAGTGCCGTTAATTCATGCTAACATTCAAATACCGGCTCTGAACAATGTCCATCTAAAAATTACCCATGAATCCTATACGGATTATCAGCTGGAATTTCCGCTTGTTCCTTCACGCGGTGTTATTTACCGGGATCAGGACCCATCCGTCATTCCTTACGAAATTGCTCCTGAGTCGATTGTTGATGCCTATTATCCCAATGATCTTTCTAACATCACCGACCCATACATTATAAAGGATGTAAGGGGAATGACGGTTTACCTTTATCCTTTCCGTTACAATGCCGTAACAGGAACACTCAGGGTATACCATCAGGTCGAAATTCGACTCACCCAAAGCGATGATAATCCTGTCAATCCCATCCATTCCACATCAGGAAAATATTTCCCCGAAATGGAGGAACTCTATCAATCTGTCTTCATTAACTATGAAAGTAGTCTTGATGACCTCTCCGTCCCTGAAGCAGGCGATATTCTGGTGATCACCACCACCCGTGATGAAACGGCCATACAACCCTACATCGACTGGAAAATGGAAAAGGGTTTTGATGTATTTAAGGAAGTTGTTGCCACAGGCACCAACGTGAAAAGCCTGATACAGCAGAGGTATAATGAAAACAACGACATACTGTATGTTCAACTTGTTGGCGATTGGGCCGATATCAAATGTGATCTGGGTGGTGGGGCCAGTGCTCCTACCGACCCCATGCTTGGTTGTGTGGCCGGTTCAGATAATTTTCCTGATATTGCCATTGGCCGATTCTCTGCAAGTTCAGCTTCTCATGTCACCATTCAGGTAAATAAGGTCATCAGCTACGAGAAAAATCCTTCCGGAAACTGGTATGCTGATGCCATCGGGGTAGCCAGTAACCAGGGTCCGGGTGATGATAGCGAATATGACAATGCCCACCTTGATGTGATCTGGAACAACAAACTCGATCCGTTTACCTATGATAATTACAGTTACGCCTATGACCCTTCAGCAACATCCACCATGGTTAAAAATTATATTGAAGCCGGCGCCGGCGTTATCAACTATTGCGGACACGGCTCATCAACTTCCTGGGGATCCTCCGGATTTAGCAATTCCAATATTGCAACACTTACCAATGGAAACATGCTGCCGTATATATTTTCGGTAGCATGTGTTAACGGCGCTTTTCATAGCACGGAATGCTTTGCCGAAGCCTGGCTGAAAAAAGAGGGTGGCGGCGCGGTAATGACGTTGATGTCAACCATCAACCAGCCATGGGATCCGCCCATGCGTGGACAGGATTATTTTAATGACCTCCTTACCGGCGGTTATAACTATACCACAAATCCCGGCAATGGCATCAATACAGATGAGGGCCGGACCATCATCGGTTCTATCGTGGTTAACGGTTTTGTTTTGATGTACACCGAATCCAACTCCTCCAGCGACCTCAATACGATGGCAACGTGGACTACCTTCGGCGACCCCTCCATGCAGGTCAGGACAGCTACTCCTTCCAACCTGACCTTGTCAAATACAACACTGCTAACTGGCTCACCTTTCGGGACTACCATATCGATGAACGGCGCTCCGCTTGAAAATGCGATGATATGCCTTTCGCAGGAAGGTCTTTTCCAGAGTGCATATACCGATGCAAGCGGAAGCGTAACCATCCCCAATGAATTTACGCCGGGAGATGTAATGCTGGTAGTGACAGGCTTTAACGCTTCTACCATTTATCAAACCATCGAATGCATTCCAATGAGTGGCCCTTACATTGTTTTCAATACTGCTGAAGTGAATGATGCTTCAGGCAACAACAATGGTCAGCTCGATTATGGTGAAACTGCCGGATTGGATGTTGCACTGGAGAATGTGGGCACCGGAAGTGCCACGGATGTTGTTGTTACGCTTTCAACCACCGACCTGTTTATTACAATCACAGATAATGTAGAAAATTACGGAACCTTTGGACCGGGCGAGATAATACAAATCAGTTATGCATTTGGTATAGAAGTGAGCGACAACGTTCCTGATGGCCATGTAATTCAATTCAACCTTTCGGCAGTGTCGGATGAAACCTGGGAAAGTTCTTTCACCCTTACCGCACATGCAGGTGTTCTGGAATATGGCGATTATTCCATCGATGATGCCGGAGGAAATAACAATGGCATACTCGATCCCGGAGAAACCGCCAGCCTTGTGGTTACGATACAAAACACCGGATCCTCAGATGCCACACAGGTTTTCGGTGAACTAACCACAACCGGTCCATACCTAACGATCAGTCAAACACAAATGCCATACGGGACAATTGGTGCCAATGATTCCGGAGTAGCTTCCTTCATTGTATCTGCAGATGCTTCTACGCCTGCAGGGCACGTTGTTGATTTCAATTTTGATATCACGGCCGATAAGGGGCTGACAGCAAATGGATCATTCATGGCCGTCGTGGGTCAAATTCCCATTGTTATCATTGACCTGGATGGTAACAACAATTCAGCAAATAAAATAGCCGAAGCGCTGGATGCAGCAGGCATGCCTTACGATGAGTCGCAGACATTTCCTGAAGATCTTAATTTGTATTCGAATATTTTCATATGCCTCGGAATATATGCCAACAATCATGTTTTATCAACTACTGAAGGCAGTGCGCTGGCAGATTTCCTGAATGCCGGCGGAAACCTCTATATGGAAGGCGGCGATACGTGGTATTACGATCCTGCCACCGCTGTTCATCCGATGTTTGCCATCGATGGTATATCAGACGGCTCGGGAGATATGAGTGCCATTTCCGGGCAAACGGGAACCTTTACCGAAGGGATGATCTTCTCTTATTCGGGCGACAACAACTGGATGGACCATATCGGACCCACAGGAAATGCTGTAACGATATTCCGGAACCAACAGCCAGACTATGGCTGTGGAGTGGCCTATGATGCCGGATCCTATAAAACAATCGGAACTTCATTTGAATTTGGCGGACTCAGTGACAGTGATGCGACCAAGCAGGATTTGATGCAAAAGTATCTTGAATTTTTCGGTCTGACACAACCCATCACTGCCAATTTCTCGGCAAATCCGCTCGAAGTACTGGTTGGAGAGTCGGTTCAATTCACCGACCTGTCCATAGGAAATATTATAACATGGGAATGGGATTTCAATAACGACGGCACCATCGACAGTTTCCAGCAAAATCCTTCCTGGACCTATATTCAAGCCGGGATTTATTCTGTAAAGCTAACTGTTTTCGGTGCTGATTTGAATCCTGTATCCATTCTCAAGAAGAATTTAATTACAGTAAACAATCCTGACAACCATTTCAATCCAGTTTGGACGACACCTTTTAATCCGATGACATTTTATGTCCTGCAGGCTACTATAGATGGTAGCGATATGGATCCCGGCGATGAAGTCGGTTTGTTTGATATGGACCCCGTCACCAGTGAGAAGATTTGCGTGGGCGCCGGAACACTGGTCGAAACCCTTACCGGCGGCAACTATCTCGAAATAGTTGCTTCAATGGATGATGGCTCCAATCCTTCACAGGCAAACGGTTTTACACCGGGCAACGAAATTAGTTACAAATTATTCAGCCAGGCTTCAGGTGAATATGAAAACATTCTTGCCAACTATCCCTATCCCGGATATGATGAGGTCTATACCTCGCAGGGTTCTACTTTTGTTGAGCTCAACGCGATTTTAACCATGACCCAATCCATCCCGCTGCAATCAGGATGGAACCTGATGTCGTTCTGTGTTGATCCTGATAATCAGGATATGCTGGATATTGTTCAGCCACTCATCGATGAAGATGTACTCTTCAAAGTGCTGGATGAAACCGGTGGTTCCATATTCCACCTGCCCTTCCCACCGCCCAACGGACAATGGAGCAATACAATTGGCGATATGCTGGATACCGAAGGCTATTATATAAAACTTACCGGTGATGCCACGCTTACCCTGGATGGATACCTGGTGACCATGCCAATGGATATTCCACTTTCAGAAGGATGGAATATCATCAGCTATCCCTGTCAGAATCCCCGGGATGCAATGGAGGCAGTTCAGTCACTTATCGATGAAGATGTTCTGTATAAAGTGATCGATGAAGCAGGCGGGGTTATATTTCATCTGCCGTTTCCACCTCCCAACGGACAATGGACCAATAGCATTGGTAACTTCGAAAACGGAAAAGGTTATTATATAAAGGTGACGGATGAGGCCGTACTCAACCTCACTGAACCAATCGATGGGGCTTCATTGGCTTCACCGATAAAGCCGAAGGCCTGGCCGATTCACTTCCATCCTGCATGGGACAACAATCCCTTCATGCCCATGCACCTGATGTTGATGCCGGATGCTGATATGGCCACGGGTGATGAAGTGGCAGTTTTTGATGGTGAAATTTGTGTGGGTGTAACAGTTTATGATGGAAATTCTGAAAATCCAATTTCAATGACCGCATCGTTGGATGATCCGCAAACAACAATTGTTGATGGCTACACCGCCGGTAACGAGTTTTCCATTAAAATATGGCAGCATGAAAATCAGGTGCAGATTGATGATGCGAAGGTTGATTATATTTCAGGAACCTGGCAATTCCAACCGCTTGAAACCTTCGTTGGCATCATCCATCCATTGCTGACTTCCATTGAAGCCCTGACAGCCCAATCATTACAAGTAAATCTTTACCCGAATCCGGTTAAGAACAGGGCAAATATTTCATTTACACTTCCAGATGATGGATTGGTTTCGGTGGAGATTTGCGACCTGGCAGGTAAAACTTTAATGGAACCAATGGAAAAATCCTGCCCGTCAGGAAATTCAAACATCACTTTACAGAGCCAAAATATCGAACCGGGATGCTATTTTTTGAAATTCAGATTGATATCGAAAGGTTCAGAAGTTGTTAAATATGTGAAATTCATTAAAATCGATGGATAACAACCTTTTGGTAATTCGAATGCATTGGTTTTTCAAAGAGTTAGCAAGCATTTGAAAGAAGATGATGGATACAATATTTTTAGTTATAAACTATGTAATCGTAGGACTGCTTTTGACTTTCCTGATCGTCAAGATTTATTATTGTTACATTACTGATTCAGCGATTGAGAATTTAATCACAAAACACTATGAGAATCTGAAAATGAATGATATTAACATTGATAAATTAACCTTTACTGAAAAAATTAAATATGGAGTTCCAATAAATGCCTTGGTTCGAATTTATGGTTATTCCTATGCATTTTTCACCCTAAAAACTAAACCAGTAAGAAAAGTTGAATTAACGGACAGAAACAAGAATGAATTCACAAAATATATCGAATTGGTAATTAAGAAAAGAAAATTGATTTCTTGTAATGAATTTGATTCTTACGATATTTAATATTTCAAAAAAAATGATAAAAACAAGACTAATACTTATTGTCCATTTATTGACTACACTTACTCAATTCGGATTTAGTCAGGACTGTGATAAATGCAATACAGAAAAATTGCTTGACTTATCTGAGAACTTGGGAAATCTCAAATATGATATTGTAAAGGATTTCGCTTGCACATTTGACTCGATTTGCGTTAATAATATTGAATTTTCAGAATGGAGCAACGAATTACTTTTTAAACTTGTGGAAAAAAATATAAATCTATTAAATGAAGTACTTCATGAATTGGGCTATAAATATGTTAATCTAATCGTTTGGGAATTAGAAAATCCAATAATGGAATTTGATCTAAAAAAACTATACTTACTAGTGGAAAATGCAAATGGCCCAAAAGATATTATTGATGCAGAAAAAAAGGCAATTAAACAAGCCGCAATAAATGAGGGAATAATAATTGAATAAAAACACTTGCTAACTAGACGGCCATAC